>CANBUF010000174.1 GCA_947372575.1 Alcaligenaceae bacterium
GGTCGCCTGTTTGTCCATCATTTCAAGGCCTGCGGGAATAATGCCTGCAGCAATCACTTTTGCCACGGCCTGGCTGGCGACTTCGACATCATCAAAACTCGCCATGATAACTTGCGCCAGGGCGGGCTTAGGGGTGAGTCTCAGTGTGACTTCGGTGACAACCCCGAGCATCCCCTCTGAGCCCACAAAAACTGAAAGCAAATCTGGACCGGGGCTGTCGGGCGCCTCGGATCCTAACTCCATGATTTCACCGTCCATATTGACGATGCGAACCTTTAGGACGTTATGCACGGTCAGTCCATACTTCAGACAATGCACGCCGCCGGAGTTCTCCGCCACGTTACCGCCAATCGTACAGGCGATCTGACTGGAGGGATCAGGTGCGTAGTAGAGCCCGTACTGGCTCACCGCCTCTGAGACAGCCAGATTGCGAACACCCGGTTCCACCACGGCAATCGCTGATTCGCGGTCAATCGACTTAATACGGTTGAATTTGGCCAGACCAAGCAATACACCTTGTGCGTGGGGCATCGCCCCACCCGACAAGCCCGTGCCGGCGCCACGTGCCACAACGGGCACACTGAGGGCTTTACAAATCTTAAGTATGCCTTGAACCTGCGCCTCTGTTTCTGGCAAGACCACGGCCATTGGCACGGAGCGGTAGAGCGATAAACCATCGCACTCATAGGGAAGGGTGTCTTCGCGACGACTCAGGATGCAATGCTCAGGCAATATCTGAAGCAAAGCCTGGACGACTGTTTGGGCCGAAGGCGTATGGAGTGGGGCAAAACCGGATTCTGTGATGGCATTCATAAGTCAAACAATAGCCTGTTCGAAGAAATTAAACAGGACGGGATTTACCCCAACAACGTATTAAAAAAAAGCGCGAACCGTTAAAAAATGAGCTTTTAACAAGTCCGCGGGTGACTTTGAACAAAAAGACTATTTATTCTGAGAGATGAATAATTTTGCCCGGATTCATAATATTGTTTGGATCAAAGGCATGCTTGAGCGCGCGCATCAGATCGAGTGCGTCCTCGCCATGTTCTTCGGCCATGAACTGCATCTTATGCAATCCAATGCCGTGCTCCCCGGTACAGGTTCCTTCGGCTTGAATGGCCTGACGAACGAGTCGATGGTTTATGCGCTCGGACTCTTCCCATTCTGGCTGGCTGTTTGGATCGACCAGCATCAGCACATGGAAATTACCATCACCGACGTGCCCTACGATCGTCGAGGGAAAACTTGCCGCTTCGAGCTCTTTGGTCGCCGCATCAATACATTCAGCCAGACGAGAAATCGGCACACACACATCAGTCGTGCTGGCTTTGCAGCCTGGGCGCAACTGCAAACCTGCAAAATACGCATTGTGACGCGCGGTCCAGAGGCGATTACGGTCCTCGGGGCGCTCGGCCCACTCAAAGTCCATTCCACCGCAATCCCGGGCCAGTTCCTGCACCGTTTCAGCTTGCTCTTTTACACCAGCCACGCTGCCGTGGAATTCAAACAGCAGTAAGGGTGTCTCGCGCAAGGTCAGTTTGCTGTATTTGTTACTCGCCATAACGGCCGAAGTATCCAGCAACTCGACGCGCGCAATCGGTACACCTAACTGAATGGTTTGAATCACGCACTGGACAGCATCGTGGACTGTCGGAAAATTACAGACTGCGGCCGAAACGGCCTCAGGTTGCGGATAGAGCTTGACGGTGACTTCGGTGATGACGCCAAGTGTGCCTTCGCTGCCGACAAAAATGCGTGTCAAGTCGTATCCTGCAGAGGACTTGCGCGCGCGACGTGCTGTGCGAACAATTTTGCCCTGCGCGGTCACCACAGTGAGTGACACAACGTTTTCGCGCATCGTGCCATAACGTACGGCATTCGTGCCAGACGCGCGCGTAGCAGCCATTCCACCCAGCGAAGCATCTGCGCCCGGATCAATCGGGAAAAACAACCCCGTATCGCGAATTTGCTCGTTGAGCTGTTTGCGTGTCAGACCAGGCTGAACCGAAACGGTAAGATCCTCGGCATTGAGTGAAATGATTTTATTCATTGCCGTCATGTCGATCGTGATCCCACCCTCAATGGCCAGGATATGGCCTTCGAGTGAAGAACCTGCACCATAGGGGATCAGTGGGATCTTGTACTGGTTGCACAGCTGTACCACCTGAACCACTTCTTCTGTGCTTTCGACAAAAACGACGGCATCAGGCAACATTGACGGATAGGGAGACTCGTCTTTGCCGTGGTGGTCGCGTTGCGCTTGCGTCATGGAGAAGCGATTACCAAACACCTGTTTGAACGCAGCGATCATTTCTTCGGGTAAAGGACGGCGCAAAGTCTGTATATCGTGGGGAGCATTCATGATGAAATCCTTACTTGCCTGAGGTGTGCAGAACACGACGGCGATCCTTGACCGCCTGAGCCAGACGCTCAAGCACTCCGACCGAGCTATCCCAGTCGATACAGCCATCCGTCACGCTTTGGCCATACACAAGTGGTTGGCCGGGAACCAGATCCTGACGACCGGCTACCAGGTTACTTTCGATCATCAGTCCGATAATGCGCGTATCACCTGCCGCAACTTGGGCGCCGACATCATCGCAGACCGAAGGCTGGTTCTCTGGTTTTTTACTGCTATTGGCATGGCTCGCATCAATCATGACACGTTGTGCCAGACCTGACTTTGCGAGCTCGGAACATGCCGCCTCGATGCTTTTCGCATCGTAGTTTGGTTCTTTGCCGCCACGCAAAATCACATGGCAATCTTCGTTGCCTGCAGTCGAGACAATTGCGGAATGTCCACCCTTGGTAACGGACAGGAAATGATGGGGATGGGATGCCGCTTTCATCGCGTCGACTGCGATCTTCACATTGCCATCTGTACCGTTCTTAAAACCCACCGGGCAAGACAAGCCTGAGGCCAGCTCGCGATGCACCTGGCTTTCAGTCGTGCGAGCACCAATGGCGCCCCAGGCAACGAGATCTGCAATGTACTGTGGGGTGATCATGTCCAGATATTCGCACCCGGCCGGCAGTCCCATCTCATTGATCTCAAGCAGCAAGCCGCGCGCAATTCGCAGGCCCCGATTGATATTAAAGCTACCATCCATTTCCGGATCATTGATCAACCCTTTCCAGCCAACGGTGGTTCGGGGTTTTTCAAAATAGACGCGCATGACGATTTCGAGCTCGCCCTGAAAGCGATCACGTTCAAGTTTCAAACGCCGCGCGTAATCCAGTGCTGCCTTGGTGTCGTGAATCGAACAGGGTCCAATGACAACGACCAGACGATCATCCATTCCATGCAGAATGCGGTGTATGGACTGGCGCGACGCATGCACGACAGAGGATACTTCTGGCGTACAAATAAACTCACGCATCGTGTGCGATGGTGGAGCAAGTTCTTTTATTTCCCGGATACGCAGGTCATCGGTATTGTGTGACACAAAAACTCCTGAATACAAACACATCTAATATTAAAAATAAAATGAGGGCGCAATGGTCTCTCCTACCTCGCGACCACTACCGCCTCGATAACAAAGCATCTGACAAGCTAGGCTGTTCCACCTACGGTCAGACCTTCCATCTTGATCGTTGGCATACCGACACCCACCGGAACACTCTGGCCGTCCTTACCGCAGGTGCCAACACCGCTGTCGAGCTTCATATCGTTGCCGATCAGACTGACACGGTTCATGGCTTCTGGGCCGCTGCCGATCAAGGTCGCACCTTTTACAGGATAAGTGACCTTGCCATTCTCAATCATGTAGGCTTCAGAGGCGGAAAAAACGAATTTTCCGCTCGTAATATCGACCTGGCCACCACCGAAGTTGGCTGCGTAGATGCCTTTTTTGACCGACGCAATGATTTCGGCGGGCGGCGTGGCGCCTGACAGCATAAAGGTGTTGGTCATGCGCGGCATGGGCAGATGCGCATAGGATTCACGACGGCCGTTTCCGGTTGCACTGGTTTTCATCAAACGCGCATTGAGCGTGTCCTGCATGTAACCACGCAAAATTCCGTCTTCGATGAGGACATTGCGCTGAGTCGGGTTGCCCTCATCGTCCATATTCAGTGAGCCACGTCGACCAGCAATTGTGCCATCGTCAATCACGGTCACGCCCTTGGAGGCGACACGCTGACCGATCTTGCCAGAAAACACGCTTGATCCCTTGCGGTTGAAATCGCCCTCTAGACCATGCCCCACGGCTTCGTGCAAGAGAATACCTGGCCAGCCAGCCCCCAGCACAACCGTCATTTCGCCGGCGGGTGCGGGACGGGCATCGAGGTTTACCAGCGCCTCATGAACGGCGTGATCGACATATTCGCGCAGCACATCATCCGAAAAGTACTCAAGGCCCGATCTGCCACCACCACCACCATGGCCTGACTCGCGACGGCCATCACGCTCGGCGATCACGGTCAGCGACAGCCGTACCAGCGGACGGACGTCAGCCGCCAGACGACCATCACTGCCAGCCACCATCACGACGTCATACTCCATGCCCAGGCTGGCCATCACTTGAATGATATGTGAGTCTTTTGCGCGAGCCATTTTTTCGATGCGCTCGAGCAGGCCGACTTTCTCGGGTGCCGTCATCGTTGACAAGGGATCAACGGGCGAATAAAGATTTAAGCCCGGACGATCATCCTGGGGACGGACATGTACACGCCCTGCGCCCTGTTTAGCAATACTGCGCACTGCGCGCGCCGAAGACAGCAAGGCGTCAGCCGACAGTGCATCGGAATAGGCAAAGGCAGTTTTTTCACCGGCCACCGCACGTACACCGACACCCTGTGAGATCGAAAAACTACCAGTTTTGACGATACCTTCTTCGAGGCTCCAGCCTTCGCTGCGGGTGTACTGGAAATACAGGTCGGCATAATCGACTTTATGGGTGAAAATTTCACCCAGTGCGCGCGCCATGTCGGACTCAGTCAACCCCCAGGGGTCGAGTAACAGGGACTTGGCGGTCGCGAGCGAGGCAATACCTGGATCAATCAAATTCATATCAATAAAGTGTCCGATGTTTAAGCGCGGGCAATGCCTGGCGAACTTCTTGCAGGCGTACAGGGTCTATCGTACCGCTTACCACTCCGGCTTGCTCGGGCAATACGTCCATGATCTCCCCCCAGGGGTCAATCAGCATGGTATGACCCCATGTACGGCGACCATTTTCGTGGATACCACCTTGTGCGGGCGCCAGAACGTAGCATTGATTTTCGATCGCGCGGGCCC
>CANBUF010000175.1 GCA_947372575.1 Alcaligenaceae bacterium
AGACGGTGGTGGTAACGGCAACAGTAACGACTCTGGTGGTGGATGGGGTGGTAGTGCTGCGGCGAACACTGGCAGCGGAGGCGGTGGTGCGTCCTGTAACGCAGAGCCACATCCTTCTGGTGGCGGTAGTGGCGCGAACGGCACAGGAATTCTCTCGATACCTACGTCAAGATATTCTGGAATTTATACCGGCTCACCTGTCATCACGATCAACGGATCAAACACTGTCCTGAAATTTAATTCTGCTGGGACATACACAGCATGATCAAGAGTGCTACCGATTGGACACGAAACTATTCAAGTATCGGTCGTAGGTGTTGTCAAGACCGATGGCTTAAATAAAGACTTCTTGAGGCCCTTCGATGAATTTAGAGAAACAATCAAATTTGGTGAGGCCCCGGGATATACTGCCGCTGTTCAAATACGTGCAGTGAGGAGTGCATCATGATCGTAAATCTTATGGCCTCTGATGTCTGGTCTGAGTCCGACATCTCTTTGCGGGTGCAGGTAATTATTCGATACGAGGTCACGGCGGAGGATGAGCTCAAGGCTGCACGCTTGAGTCGAAAGCCATCCAAGAGCCTGGAGGATAGTGTATTCATTTCCTTCGTTGATGCAGTGATCACGGATGCGATTGAACAAGGCAGACAAGCAAGAGCTGATATGGATCTGCTTACCCAGGTGCTACTGCTTGAGAAGGTCACTCGCCGCCTGGATATGCCAGTGATTGATCCGATCCTGGATGATCAAGGCCTTGTTATAAATCAAGCAATCATTGCTTATGACTTGATTGAACGCAGTAATGCACAGGCACTCATTGACGCAGGAACAACTGAGGTCTGGTCGCTATTCGATACGCGCAATCCGCTTGTAATCGAACCTACGGTTTAAACAGCAATTTAAACAAATGACCCGCTTCGGCGGGTTTTTTTATGGGAGCAAGAAATGTCTACAGAAGCATCGGCAGCAGCAGCTGCGTCAGCAACGGCACTCATGGCAAGCATGTTGCCCGGTGTAGATGGGCCGACTCTGATTGGGTCTTTTTCAGGTGCTGCAGTTTTCGTACTCTCGACAAAAGACGGGGGATGTGTGAACCGTGTTTTGTACGGTTTTATCTCATGCCTGCTTGGTTATATGGGAGCAGGTGAGGTCGCAAGGCTGACACCAATCACGGAGCCAGCAATCGGTGCATTTCTATTGTCTGCAGTCCTTGTGACCGTAACCCTTACGGTGATCGAGCGCATTAAAACTGTGCAGATCAGCGATTTATGGAAACGTTAAATATGGACAACATCATTGATTTATCCTTCATTGTTGCCAATATCATTTCGTGCGGGAGACTACTCAGCTATGAAAGAGGTGGCGCTGAATTCAAGCTTCATATGTCTTGGATCGCCTATATCCTCGTAGTCAGTACGGGTGGCCAAGCGATCGCGGCTGCTCTTGAGCCGGTACCGGTGACGGTATGGGCATCAGCCATCTCAATCGTTCTGTGTGTCCTGGTGCTGCGCGCTAAAGGTAATGTTGCTTCCATCGTGAGGATTACATGACGCCAAATCAAACAGCCTTCCTTGCAATGATCGCCTGGTCTGAGGGGACGGACAACGGGCGACAGCCAACAGCCAATCATGGGTACGACGTTATCGTGAGCGGCACGCTGTTCACCAGTTACACCGATCACCCGCGCCAATTAATCCAGCTTCGTCCAGGACTGGCCAGCACAGCTGCAGGTCGGTATCAGCTGCTTGCTCGGTATTTCGATGCATACAAGCGATCTATGAAGCTCCCTGACTTCTCACCTGACAGCCAAGATGCGATCGCGTTACAGCAGATCAAAGAGCGTGGGGCTCTGCCTGACATCGAGGCAGGCAACTTCGCCCAGGCTGTAGCCAAGGTCAAGAACATCTGGGCGAGCCTACCTGGCGCCGGATATGACCAGCATGAGCAGAGCTTGGCCAACCTTGAGCGTGCGTATCGGATCGCAGGCGGGACCGTCGCATGAATCCGCTCGCCTTACCTGTTTGGGCGAAAGTCGCTGGAGTGGTCGCAATCCTGTTGATGTCATTTTCCGCGGGCTGGATTATTAACGGGTGGCGCTGGAACTCTAACATCCTCGAGGCGCAAGCAAAGCTTACCCAAGCGCGTATCGATGCCGAGAAACAGTCTCGTGCAAAAGAATTATCAATTCAAGCCGCTGCGGATGCAGCCAGGAGCACCAAAGATGCTGAAATCATTATTATTCGCGATCAGCTTGACGCTGCTCTTGTCGAGTTGCGCCGCCGTCCCCTTCGTAGTGCAAACTTGTCCGGCACTACCGGATCTGGCACCCCCGGCACCGGACGTGAACTTTCAAGAGAGGATGCAGAATTTCTTGCAAGGGAAGCTGCCCGAGCCAACGAAATGAAGATGGCGATGCAGTATTGCTATGCGACTTATAGGGCGGTACAGGCGTCTATGGGGAGTAGGTAACTTTAGTTATATTCTTCATATTGTGAAGAGCATGATCGCTAAATACAAGGGTATTCACTTTGTTTTTGATCGTAACAGTATTGTCAAATGACCCCGTGATTGAGAATACAATACCTCCACGATGCGTGAAACTTTTTTCTATATGCAAGGTAAAACAAGCGCACCTGCACGGTATGCGCTAGCGGTTGGCATCTTTACTATTGCAGCTGCCCTACGGTTTTTCATAATGCCAGTGGAAGCAGGTCTAGCATTTGTGACGTTTTATCCGGCTGCTGCTCTATGTTTATATTTATGTGGCGTTGGTCCAGGAGCGCTAATGGCATTGTTGAGTGTCGCTACTGAATATTACGTGTTCACTCCACCATTTTTGTCCTTTGGTATTACCGCAACAGATGCAATAGCAAGCTGTGCTTTTTTAATTTCTGCTACTGTGATTGGTCACATAGTCCGGAAAATGCAGAGTAGCGTAAAGTTGGTAGGGGAGAGTGTGGCGGCGTTGCAAGTTTCCGAAAAGCAACTCCGACATATCATCGAGAACCAAACCGAATTAATAGGTCGTTTCAAACTTGATGGCACTTTTACATTTGTAAATGATGCGTTTTGTCGATTTTTTGGTAAAAGTCAAAGTGAACTATTGGGTCACGTCTGGGCTCCATTTGCCTACAGTGCAGACCTTCAGATGATCCAATCTGAATTGAAAAAATTGTCATTAGATTGCCCGATTGTTTCAATTGAAAATCGCGTTATTGCACATGATGGTTCAGTTCGCTGGGTTCGCTTTATTAATCATGCTATTTTTGACTCAGAGGCTAATCTCGTTGAAATACAAGTAGTCGGGCGTGATGTAACAGGTCGAAGGCTTAAGGAAGATCAGGCAAGACATTTGGCGTTTTATGACCCGCTGACAAGTTTGCCTAACCGTCGCTTGTTCAATGATCGGCTTGGTCAGGCTATACCCGTCAAGAGACACAGCACTCAACAAGGGGCAGTGTTGTTCATTGATCTTGACAATTTCAAACCTTTGAACGATACCTATGGGCACGATGCAGGTGACGTGCTTCTGATTAAAGTCGGAGAACGTCTAAAATCTTGTGTACGCGAATCAGATACAGTATCTCGTATCGGTGGAGATGAGTTTGCGGTTTTATTAAAGGGGTTGGAGCAAGTCCCTATCAACACTAGTGAGCAAGCAGCAATCATTGCTGAAAAAATTCGTAGTGTGCTTGCAAAACCCTATTCGTTTACGGTTACTCATGGTGACCGGGCCCCTTCAATTATTGAGTATCAATGCACAGCGAGTATTGGGGTTGTTATGTTCCCTCTCGTGGGCGCGGACATTGAAGATTATTTGAAGTGGGCAGACACGGCCATGTATCACGCCAAAGAAAGCGGTCGGAATGCTGTGCGCTTTTATACTCATCCGTAATTAATTTTAGAGCCTAGTCTCGATTAATTTAGTCCAGTACCCGATGAATAAAGTGTTCATATGTTTTCTGTGCTGGTCTGTTTAATAAATGGTTTGACCGCGGCAATCACTACACCCCAAATCTCAATTTCCTGACATTCGTTCGGCGTGATGGGCGGGAAGTCAGGATTCTCAGCATGCAGGCGGACCATCCTGTTCTTGCGATCCAGCCTCTTGACCGTGTAATTGCCATCAATGATGGCCACAAGGATCCTGCCAGAGCGCGGGGTGACCGAAAGTTCAACAATAATGAAGTCCTGCTCGTCAATGCCAACGCCAGTCATGGCGTCGTCCTTGACGCTCAGCTGATAGTTTGAAGCAGGGTTTGGAATCAAATGCTCTAACAGATCGATGCGTTTTGACGTAGTTTCTTCATCTAGAAGCGGGAATTCTTGCAGACTGAAGCGTGCTTAAGCAGTCCGAGGATGAAAGGGGACTATTTTTTCATACAGTATATTTTATATGTGTTGAGTAGTGCTTTGACTTAGGCTGAAAACATTTTCAACAAAACTCAGAGTGCAATTCCTAAGGAGGTTTATACTATTTGGCAATTCATCGCGTGTTGATGGTTTATTACAGTCTGAGTCGTATGCAGTTTGCAATCACAAGATTGGGATCGATATACTCATAAATCATCAAGGAAAATGCGTTGAATCCGGAGATCGCAACAATCAAAGAAAAACTACTGATTCTCGAGAGAGAATTTCTTGATTTGCGCAAAAACTATTTAAGAGTTAATAAACGATATATTGGGGCACAGGCCACCATTCGTGATATGGCAAATTTTACAACTGAGGCAGTGAAACGCGCTGCAAAAGCAGCACAAATTGCAGCTTTGGCGGCTAAGCACTCAGCATTAGCAGCCAAAACTGCTGCAAATAACTCAATGTCTTTGGCTGTTGAAGAATCAACTCGGTCGGCTCGACTTGCTGCGGAATCTTCTGCCTCTGCCTCTGCCTCTGCTTCGTCCGCTTCCGCTGCAGTTGCATCTGCGGTTACCTATCAGTCTGATGACTCACTCCTGCTGGCTTCAGCTGCAGCTGCTGCAGCAACCCTGGTCGCAACTAAGGCTGCTGCAGAGGCTGGAGAAATGTCCAATTCGGCTACATTGGCGGCAAAATCAATTCCGAAGTAGTGTCATTCTTTATATTCAATGGCGACATCTTGTTGTGCCGACCTTTGTTGAGTCTGAGTTGTTCACAGGTGGCTATATCAGATTCCTTGTGTCAGATGTTCTTTGAACAAAATGAATAAATATTATTTCTTATAATAGTGCTTGAACCTGTG
>CANBUF010000176.1 GCA_947372575.1 Alcaligenaceae bacterium
AACGCCGGGATCTGAACCCATCTCTGCAGCAGGCAAATAGGACTCCTGAGCGAGAACGGGCAACGCCGTCCCTACAGCCGTAGCCAGGCGCCACTGTGCGGCAGCATCCTGCTGACGATCGAGTTTATCGTAGAGACTGCCCAACAAGGCATGGACACGCGCATCACTACGCTTGTCAACACTACGCAGCAAGTAGTGCTCGGCCTGCCCCCAGATCTGCCCCACCAGACACAAATTGCCAAGCGTGGTCAACAGGTCTGGATTCTCGGGATGACGTTGTAACCAGGCCTCGGCCTTTTGCAAGCGACGCGAAACTTGCGTTGAGTCGGCGCGTGAGTACGCCGCCAGCAAGCGAGGGTCAAGGCGCGCTGCGATCGCAAGTTCGAGCACACGGGAAGCCTCCTCTGATTGTCCTGCAGCTTCGTGTGCAGCAGAACCGGCCAGGGCGACTTCAGGCAGAATGCGCTCTTCGGATTTAAGGTCTTTCCAGACCTGGCGCCACTCACCTGAATCCAGTGTTTCACGCAGGCGGGCAGCGGCGGCTACTTCAATGATCTGACGCGCTTCCGTTTCGTGCAAAGCACCCCGGCGACTCAAGGTACGGGCCAGCACAAAAACCTGATCCTGACGATTCAGCAGACGATACGTGCGCAACAATAGGCGCAAGGTATGAACATGTCGGGCACCCGCTTGTTGCAGTGGCAGCAAGACATCGAGTGCCTGTTGTGCCTGTCCCTGGTCAAGGTAGAGATCTGCTGCCGCCGTGCAGACCGCTTCTTTGAGGGGGCCATCGATCTCTGCTTTTTCGCGCGCAGTCGCAAGCAAACCATCGCGACGAGCATACTCACCCAGCGCATGCGCGGCGCGTGCGGCAGACAATGCCGCGAGAACCTGGCGATTATTGTCGCGAGAACGATCAAGCAATTTTGTCAGGTCTTTTTCGGCGTGAGAATAACGACCTTCAAGCAACTCCGTCCAGCCTTGTTCGAGCAGCTCGTGATCACGTTTAACCACACGCCGTGCATTCCAGTTGCGCAAGCGCAGTGGCAACGCGGTGAACCAGGACAACAGACGCAGAACAATATATAAACTGATGAAACTCACAACCAATGCAAGCACTGCAAAGGCAAGCGAGACCTGAATTCGCCAGTGATCAACCAGAATCAGAACATTGCCACTATTTTCACGCAGGAGTACGGCAAGTACGACGGCAATTGTAGCCAGCAATAAAGTCCAGAACCAGGTGCGCATGCTCAGTTCCCGCTTTTATTGGAGGAAGTTTCGGATAAACGCACAGCTTCCAGCGCAGAAAGACTGTCAACGATATCTGTCGAAGCAATCGCGACAGGCATGGCTGCCAGCTCACGCACCAGCCGATTTGCAGCAATCACATCCACAGCCTTAGGATCAAACCGCTCTGCCAGCGATGCCTCAACAGCAGCGAGCTCTGTGCGCCAGACGGATGGCTGGTGCATCAACAGCGCCATTTGCGCAGTCAGCAAACGCGTACGCAAGTTTGCGCGTAATTGTGAGCCTTGTTCTGGAGACATCAGCAACGCATTGGCATCACTGACGCGCTGAATACTCACGACACCTGATAACTCATGTGCCAGGGCCGTCAAAACTGAAAGTGACGCCTGCCTGGACCAGGCAACAGATTGCGTCCAGCGCTTGCGCCACCAATCAAGATCCGTCACGGAGGTGATTGGCGCTTCGTGACCGGCCATGGCTGCGGCCTCTCCTTCTTGCACTGCTGGTGTCTGCGCTCCGGACACGATTGCGGCCGGAGTGGCGTTCTTGGCAGCAGCCCAAGCCGCAGCAGAATCAGAAACAGAACTACCTGGGGCGGCTGGGGCTGAGATTGCCGTGATTTTTGGTGCAGCCATATCGGGTACCAGCAAGGGAGCACGACTAACCAGCGTAATCAATGAATCCAGGCGTGCGGAGACTACCGGCACATCGATGATCGGTTGGGCACGCAGACGATCAAGATCGGTATTAATTGCGCGCTGTAGTGCGGAGAATTTGGGGCGATCAGCACGTACGAGCGTAGACAAGGCCGTCTCAAGCGCCATGATGGCATTGTTAGCATTGCCTGCCAGGCGCAATTGTTGAGAAGCAAGCGTCAGCAAACGCTCCATATCGTTGGCGAGCATGGAGTCACCCATGCCGTTATTGAAGCTGTCCCAGGCATGTTCAAGGGCTGAAAACTGACTTTGGGACTCACGCATCGAGACCTCTAGCTCAGCGATCCTGGCCGCGTGCGACTCAACCAGACTCAGTGCCTGTTTGGATTCACGACGAGACTCGGTTAGCTGACTGCTAAAGGTCTGAATCTGTGTTGCGACTTCGCGTCCAGCCGACTCAAAGCGTTTTTGCTGAAACCAGGCACCCACACCCAAAAGCACGGCAACCAGAAGCAATACGATCGACAGGGTGACGGACCATGAAGGTCCTGTGGTTCGACGGCGGGTCTTTGGGGTCAATTCTGACATGGGCGCGGCGCTTGGAGTTGAAGTTTCAGTCATACCCGGATTGTAGTCGTTGACCTTCCAAAACGGTGCAATGCCGCTATATCAAGGGGGGTGCTGGTGGTGGATATTTGTCAAAACACGACAAAATCGAAGCCTCATCTGAGCGCACTACCTGGATCTGGCCGCTGTATACGGGATTACCCAAACGATTCGTCACGAGCTCAACCAGGCGCGGGTGCGTCACCACATACTCACACTGCCGACCCCATTCAAGCAGATTGGCTGATTCCATCTGATCAAAGACCGCCTGTATCCCGTGTGGGCTGGTCAAGAGCCAGACTGCGCCCCGTGACGCACAAGCCCACGCTTTGAACGTCAAGCGCGCAGATTCTGTCCAGATAGCAAGTTCGCGACTGTAAGCTGCGTGCAGCACAACAGAAGCCCCCACCTCTGCAAGTTTCGTGGCGAGCCAGTCACGGCCATCCTGACCACGAACGATCAGGATACGTTGGGGCCGTATTGGGAGCGTTGCTATCACGGCCCACAGGCCTTCTGAATCCTGAAGTTCACCTGCCTGTGGAGAAAGAATACGGACACTGTCACCAAAGGTGCTGTGGATGACTCTGGCAGTCGCGACACCTACGCACGCAGCCATCGTCTGTATGGGCCATTCGCACACACCAGCGTACTGGGTCATCAGACCCGTCACAGCCGGTGCGCTCACGAAGATGACCAGATCAAATTCACCCAGCCTGGGTGGCTGCTCGTCATTCTGCAATACCCGCGTTTCAATTCGCAGCGCTGGGGCCGTCGCAACGACCCAGCCGGCATCCTGAAGTTTTTGTGCCAGGGCTTCATTGCGGCCAGCTGGACGCGTCAATACAGCATGAGTGAGTGTCGCGACGGGCATCGTATGGTTTGGCTCGCTCGAGTCGCCTCAGTGCGCGCTTAAGGAGGACAAAATCGCACCGGCCCCTTGAGATAACAATTCCTCTGCGACCTGATGCCCTAAGCGTTGCGCATCCGCAATCAGTCCACTGATCTGCGCGCGATAAATCGTCTTTCCGTCGGGACTAGCAACCAATGCTCGAATATAGATTTTGTGCGGATCGACTTCTGCAAAGGCAGCAAGAGGTACCTGGCAGGAGCCACCCAACGCGCGCGACACAGCGCGTTCAGCAAGCGTACAGGCCGTCGTAGCCGGACATGAGAGTGGAGTGAGGATTTCGAGCAAATCAGAACGACTCTGCAAGATTTCAATTCCGAGAGCACCCTGGCCGGCTGCTGGCAACGAATCCTCGACCGAAATACATGAGCGGATCCGATGACTTAAACCGAGGCGCTCTAACCCCGCTACCGCAAGAATAATGGCGGCATACTGTCCACTATCAAGTTTACCCAGACGGGTATCCAGATTGCCGCGCAAAGGCTCGACTGTGAGATGCGGAAAACGCGCGCGTAACTGTGCTTCGCGGCGCAAACTCGAGGTCCCGACAATGGCACCCGCAGGCAAATCAGCCAAGCTCGCATAATCGTTGGATACAAAGGCATCGCGAGAATCGGCGCGCGCCATCACGCACGACAACTCAAAAGGCGCTTGCATATCGACAGGCACGTCTTTCAAGGAATGGACTGCGAGATCCGCACGTCCATCCATCAGCGCATTCTCTAGCTCTTTGACAAACAGCCCCTTACCCCCGACTTTAGACAAGCTGCGATCGAGTATTTCGTCGCCTCTGGTACTGAGCTTGAGTAGCTCGACATTCATATCAGGATAGAGTGCTTTCAGTCTGGCTTGCACATGCTCGGCCTGCCAGAGTGCCAGACGGCTCGCTCGGGTGGCAATCACAAGTTTTCGGTTCTGCGTCACAGGGTGCTTTTATTTTAAATAATTGAAAACAACAGTCAGGACAATACCCAGAACGGCAAGAATACCCAGCCACTGCAAGAGAGTAAAGCCACGTTGTGTGTGCTTAGGGGATTGCATAATCAGACTCCTTATTCAGACTGCACAAGAGTACATCGGAATATGAAAAACGCCGGCAGCGAATGCATGCCGGCGTTTGACAAATCTCAATGAAACTTAAAGAACCGACTTGAGCAGCTTAGCCATTTCAGAAGGATTCTTGGTCGTACGGATTCCGCAAGCTTCCATGATTTCGAGTTTAGCGTCTGCAGTATCTGCGCCACCTGAAATCAAGGCACCAGCGTGACCCATGCGCTTACCAGCAGGAGCAGTGACACCAGCGATAAAGCCAACCATCGGCTTTTTCATGTTGTCCTTGGCCCACAACGCAGCATTGACTTCGTCCGGACCGCCGATTTCACCGATCATGATGACGGCATCGGTTTCTGGATCTTCGTTGAACAGTTTCAAGACATCGATGTGCTTCAAACCGTTAATTGGATCACCACCAATACCGACTGCGCTGGACTGACCCATGCCAAGCTCTGTGACCTGAGCAACGGCTTCATAGGTCAGTGTGCCAGAACGGCTCACGATACCAATACGGCCTTTACGATGAATATGACCTGGCATGATGCCGATCTTGATTTCGTCAGGTGTAATCAGACCTGGGCAATTCGGCCCGAGCAGCAAGGTCTTGCTGTTCATCTTTGCCATGCGGTTTTTGATTTCCGGCATGTCGCGAACCGGAATACCTTCGGTAATGCAGATCACCAGTTCCAGTTCGGCTTCGATGTCTTCCCAGATCGCAGCAGCCGCACCAG
>CANBUF010000177.1 GCA_947372575.1 Alcaligenaceae bacterium
GGCAAGTCAGCGCGAACGCGCGTCACGGCGTCCCGGACGTCGTTGACCGCTTCCATTGCGTCTTTTTCAAGAATGAATTCAACGGTGATGGAGACGGTCCCTTCGAGAATCTTAGTGTAGAGATTCTTGACGCCTTGAAGGGTCGCGATTGAGTTTTCAAGTTTGCGTGCGACCTCTGTCTCCAGTGTCGCGGGTGCCGCACCTGGCAACGTCGCTTCAACGGTTACCGTTGGCAGTTCGATATCTGGAAAATCCTGCACGCTCAGCGCTTTGAAGGACAGCAGCCCAGCAATGGTCAACAATACGAAAAGCAGGATTGCCGGGATCGGGTGGCGAATGGAGAATGCAGAAAAATTCATGCCGTGCCCTATTTCTTTGGCTCTGAGGGCGCTAAGGCATCATTGATATTCACAATGTCGCCATCGGCAAGAAACCCTGCCCCCGCATTTGCAATCTCGTCAGTCGCCTGCACGCCATGCAGGATTTCGACGCGCTGGCCCAGCCGTTGTCCGATCTCGACTTTAGTTTGCGTGACATGCTTGTCTGGATGGACCACGAAAACATAGTTGAATCCATCGCGTGTCACGATCGCTTCTTGAGGGAGCGTCAGACCATTGTTACTGCCAAGAATAAATTCACCTTTGGCGAACATGCCGGCCCTGAGCGTGGTTCCCTGGCCACCCGTGGTGGGTAAATCAACATAGACAATGGCTGTTCGACTTTGTGGGTCGACGGTTGGTCCGATGATGCGTACCCGTCCAACTACAGGGGCTGCCCCTTGGGCGAGACTTGCCGGAAAGACGCGTACCTGCATATCAGGCTTAATCTGACCGAGTTCCGAAGCGGTGACTTCAGCACGCCATTCAAGGCGACTTTGACGCAAAATTCTGTAGAGCTCTGCGCCGGTCGGAATGACCGCACCCAGAGTGGCCTGACGCGAAATGATTTCCCCATCATCGGGGGCAAGGACGCGGGATTTTAATAAACGCAACTCCAGCACCTTTGCCTGTGCATCAATCGCTCCCAATCTGGCTTTCGCGGTTTGTTCCGCAGTCAGGTACTGACCAATTTGCTGACTTGAAAGTGCGCCTGAATTCTGGAGTCCCTTGGCGCGTGCAGCATTTGATTTTGCCTCCGCTAAGGCGGCAGTGGCCTCTGAGATCTGCGCACGTAGGACCGCGAGGTCCGCTTCGAGTGTTTCGGTTGCAAAGACGGCAAGCACATCATTTTTTTGAACATGGTCGCCTACATTGACTTTGAGCTCAGTCAGTCTCAAGCCGCCAACCTCGACAGATACCGCAGCCTCTTGCCATGCGGTGATGCTTCCGTTGGCACTCAGGCTTGTTTGCAGGGAGGTTGACTCGGGATGCACGACCGTTACCGTGATCCCCGCCCGGCTATCGCGTCCAGCTGTGGAGGAGGTGGCTTGGGCATTGGCAATGGATAGTCCGGCAACCTGGACCCACGCCATGATCAATACGGCAGGTAAGGCTCGGGCGATTGCTCGCATTGACTGTTGATTCATCAGTTGTTCCATTCTTTTGGTTCCCAACCACCGCCGACCGCACGATAGAGTGCAATCCAGGCATTCACATGGTCGCGTTTGAGTATGACGAGAGATAAGTCTGCGTTAAATGACAAGCGTCGCGTCTCTTCGAGCTCAAGCTGGCTTGCCAGCCCGCTCTGCCAGCGTTGCTCCGCTGCGTGCAACGACTCGTGATAGCCATCGGATGCGATTTGTCCATTTTTTTCACGCATTTCCATGCTGTTGAGCCGCACGAGTGCTTCTTCAACTTCTCTGACTGCACTTCGCACACGTTGTCTGTAATTCGTTTCAGAGCTCTGATAGGCAACGCGAGCAGTTTCAACGTTGGCTGCAAGTCGTCCTGCATCAAAAATCGGTAACGTGACTGTCGGGCCAAAAGACCAGGACGAAGTGGTTATGCCGGCATCTGTCGTGCTGAAATTCAATGGGCCAATATTGCCAAGCAGCATAATGCGAGGAAAGCGTTCCGCTATCCGTGCGCCAATATCCGCACTCGCAGAGGCCAGCTCGCGCTCGGCGGCGGCCACGTCTGGTCGCTGCGCGAGAATTTGTGCAGGAATCGCTGAGATGGCAATGACCTGTGGTCGAGGGAGTTTAGCCGTACGGTTTTTCAACTGTTCGCGTAAGCCGGATTCTGTCATGCCGGTGAGTGCGACCATGCCTTTGATATGGATGTCACATTCAGCACGCTGGGTGACGAGTCGCCCGGTGCCTTCGGCAGCACTGGCGCGTGCGAGGGCCACGTTTGCACTGGATTGAAATCCTGCATCCCCAAGTTTGGCACTCAGTGCGGCAGTTTGTTCGCGTGAAATGACATCGGCAGCCGAAAGTTCAACTTGCTGTTCGCAACCGCGATAGTTGGTATAGAGATTGGCCATCTCTGCAGCCACCGAAATGCGAGCGGAATGCCAGTTGGCGATCTCTGCATCGAGTTTGGCGAGCGTTGATTCGCTGCGTCGGCGTACACCTCCGAATAAATCGATTTCCCAGCTCGCCTGAAGTTGTGCCTGACTGGTGGTGTCAATCAGAATGGGTTCGCCTAGTATTAAGGTGCCGCGCGTGGATGAAGCCGCGCCAGTCACATTGGGAACGGCCTGCGCATTGGCTGAAATATTGAGTGCGCGTGCCTGGGCAATACGCAGGGCAGCAGTCGCAATCGAGGCGCTTTCAGTTTGAGCGGCTTCGATGAGCTCGGTGAGTAGCGGGTCATTGAATTGCGCCCACCAGTCCTTGAGAGCTTGAGGATTGCCGCTATGGGGGAGTGTTTCCTGCCAGGTTTGTGGGGCATTCGGGACAAGGGTCGCCTGCTTTTGATTGTAGTCAGGACCAACTGAGGTGCAGCCTGAAAGGATACACAGACATAGCAGGCAAATACGATGTAAATAGCGTGGAGCTTTCATAGCCGCCAAATGTACTTCTTTTTAAGAACAATTAACGTTTATTGCACTGCAATATTTTATGCTGTTTTATAAGAGTTGCTTGGTACACCTCGTTTAAACGCAATTTCTACTCGTAAAAGCCTGAATAATCTGGTGAATCAAGAGGTTCTCTCGGCTAGAATCAGGCGAGATTTGGCGTACGTATCAATTGCGTATTTGCTCCATGTGCACGGCGCATTGTGAGGTTCAGATCTATCCCATGCAGCGACCAATACAACCTTTGACCAAGGACAAGAATAATGGAACTCAATGTAAATGGCGTCGTCCACAATGTGGATGTTGAGCCGGATATGCCGCTGTTGTGGGCGCTGCGTGAAGTGGTTGGCCTGACAGGCACAAAATATGGCTGTGGTGTGGCGCAATGTGGGGCGTGCTCGGTGCAGCTCAATGGCGAATTGGTGCGGTCCTGTTCGATTCCAGTATCTGGTGCAGCCGGACAGAAAATTACAACTGTTGAAGGGCTTTCAAAAGACACCAGCCATGCTGTCCAAAAGGCCTGGGTCGCACTGGATGTCCCTCAATGCGGATACTGCCAGTCGGGGCAGGTGATGGCCGCTGTTGCACTGCTCAAGCGCGTACCAAAGCCAACCGATGCCGATATTGACGCAGCGATGACCAACATCTGCCGATGTGGCACCTATCAGCGCATACGGGACGGCATTCATGTCGCGGCTGGCCAGAAAAAGCTTGCGGACGTGCTCAAAGAATACGCCACAGCTGGCGTGAGCAAGGCTTAAGGGGATGATGAACATGAAAAAAACATCGCAAGTTCCAAGCACGCTGAATCCCTCACGTCGTCAATTTATGATCGGTGCCGCAACTGCAGGTGCTGGACTCGCTTTGGGAATGACGCTGCCATTTTCAGCTGTCGCGGCTGAGGCTATACCTCTTAAAACCCCCGACGAGGTCAATGTCTGGGTGGTAGTCAAACCTGACGATACCGTTGTAATTAGAATTGTTCGGTCAGAGATGGGACAAGGTACACGTACAGGCTTGGCTCAGCTGGTTGCCGAAGAACTGGATTGCGACTGGAAAAAAGTTACGACACAGCAACCAACAGCAGGTGAAAACCTGGCGCGTGGACGCGCATGGGGATCCATGGCAACAGGTGGCAGCCGTGGGGTACGTGACTCGCAAGACTATGTCCGACGTGGCGGCGCTGCTGCGCGCATGATGCTGATGCAGGCTGCTGCGGATCAATGGAAAGTGCCTGTCTCGGAGTTGAAAGTCAGCAAGGGTGTGATCACCCATGCGGCCTCAGGTCGAAAAACCAGTTATGGCAAGGTTGCTGATGCTGCCGCCAAACTGACCCCGCCTGACGCAAAAACAATTGTGCTGAAAAAACCAGCAGAATGGACCATTGCCGGTACTTCTTTGCCACGTCTGGATACTGCGAATAAGGTCAATGGTGCAAAGGTTTTTACCATCGATATGAAAATGCCCGGGATGCTCTGCGCAGCAGTCAAGAGCTGTCCGGTGTTTGGTGGCAAGCTGGTCGGTTACGACGAAGCTAAAGTCCTCTCCATGCGAGGAATTAAAGGGGTGGTCAAGGTTGATGATGCCACGGTCGCCGTTGTGGCAGACACCTGGTGGCGTGCCAAAAACGCGCTTGAAAACTTGCCGATTGACTGGGATCTGGGTCCAAATGCTAAGGCATCGAGTTCAACCATTGCTGCGAGCCTGAAAGAAGGCCTGGATGCAGAGGGTGATTTCTGGCAACGTAAAACGGGTGATGCACCTGCTGCGATCAAGACCGCAGCTAAAACGGTCGAGGCCGTGTATGTCACGCCTTTCGTTGCGCACGCGACGATGGAGCCGATGGGGTGTGTCGTCAAAATTGGTGGTGGCCGCGCCGAGGCCTGGGTGCCAACACAAAACGCCGAGGCCTCTATTGCAGCCTTGTCAGAAGCCTCTGGCTTGAAACTTGACCTGTGCGATGTCCATACCGTGGACCTGGGCGGCGGTCTCGGCCGTCGTGGTGGTACACAAGATTTCGTGCACCAGGCAGTCGCGATTGCCAAACAGTATCCAGACACGCCGATCAAACTGACCTGGAGTCGCGAAGAGGATATGACGCATGATTTTTATCGTCCAACCTCGATGGCTAAAATGTCAGCAGGCTTGAACGACAAAGGCGAACTGATTGCCTTGCATGCGCGCGTGTCGGGTCAGTCGATTAACGCCTGGCTCGCACCCACTGCGATCAAAAACAAC
>CANBUF010000178.1 GCA_947372575.1 Alcaligenaceae bacterium
TTTGAGACGTTCTCGCAATACATGGATCAGCTGCGTCGCGTGGGTCCCTATCTGAATACTGCAGTATTTGCCGGACATTCAGTCATCCGTACCGCAGTCATGGGCGAGGCCGCCTCTGAGCAGGTTGAGCCAACCGCAGATCAACTGCAGGCTATGTGTACGCTGGTCAAGGAGGCGATGGAGGCTGGTGCCATTGGCTTTGCTTCGTCTTTTTCTCCGAACCATAGTGGCTTTGGCGGACGACCCATGCCCTCGACGATCGCAACAGAGAGCGAATTGCGTGCGTTGACAGGCGTGCTGGGCGATTGTGAGCGTGGCGTATTCATGATGGCGACGGGGTCGCGCGCATCCACGGCCGTCATGGAGTCGATCGCTGCAGATACGCATCGCCCCACGTTCATCTCGACCGTGCTGAGCATGTACAACGAGGCAACGCCCAAGCTCGGACTCGAATATTACGATCAGTGTGCGGCGGCTCAGGCGCGCGGCAATCCGTTGTACATGCTGACGAGTTGCCAGCCCTTGTCCTTCGATTTCACCCTGACCGATCCCTATATCCTGCTAAGTCATTCGGCTTTTGATCCGATCAAAGGACTGGATGCGCAAGGGATGGCCAAGGTGTATGCCGATCCCGCCTTTCGTGTGGCTTTCAGGGAAAATCTGAAACACCCCAAGCCGGGTATTCTATTTTTAGGTAACTGGGGCAATATCGAAATCAATCAGACGCATGTCCCCGAGTATGCCGCGCTGGAGGGGATGACCATCAAGCAGGCCGCAGCCAAACTCGGTCTGGATCCGTTGGATGCTTTCTTTGAGATCGCACTCAAAGATCAGTTATCGACGCAATTTGTCGGTAAGTTTTTTAACAATGATGATGACGGTGTAGCGCCGTTGCTAAAGCATTCAGCCGGGGTCATTACCTTGTCCGATGCCGGGGCGCATCTGATCTATATGTGCGATGCGGGCTTTGGCTTACATTTCCTGGGGCACTGGGTGCGTGAAACCGGTCACTTCACATTGTCCGAAGGCATTCGCAGGCTCACTAGTCATCCCGCGGATTGCTTTAAGATTGCCGATCGGGGGCGTCTGGTGGTGGGGGCGCCAGCGGACTTGTTGTTATTCGATCCCGATACGGTGGGGATCTCCAGACTGCAAACGCGCCATGACCTGCCAGGTGGTGGGAGCCGCATGGTGCGCGAGCCACTCGGTGTCCAGGGGGTTTGGGTCAACGGTGTCAAGGTGCATGATGGCAAAGACTATGTCGAGATGGAGCATGGACCAGGTGAAGTGCTGACGCAGTTTGATCAGTAGGGTATTAGGACTCTATAGGCCGGATAGTACCAAGCGTGCGGATATGTGTGCGTGAGATGCATAAGTGTTGAACAGTTGCGCTTCACATATCCGTACTATGAATGATTTAAACTTTACGAGGGTTTGATAATTTAAGTCTTTTGATCAACAAGGCTGCTGTGATAAAAAAGAATCATTCGATGCCGCGCCTTGGTGAGAATCGCTCGGGGCTTTGGGATCTCGCCTTTTTACCCATCATTTTGTTTGTACTGTTTGTGCTCGCTTATGGTGCAAAGCAGATGGCCACGCCTTATCAAGTGGGCACGGAGATTAATCTCTCCCTGGATCCGGTTTACCTCCCATATTATCTTTTACGCACCACCTTGCGCATGTTTATTGCGCTGGGATTTTCTGTGGTGTTTGCCTATCTGTTTGCACTGATTGCTGCGCGTTCGCGCACCGCAGAAAAAATTCTCGTCCCGATTCTCGATATCCTGCAGTCCATTCCCGTGCTTGGCTTCATGTCTATTACGGTCACTGGGTTTATCGCACTGTTTCCCGGTAACTTGCTTGGGGTTGAGTGCGCGGCGATCTTTGCCATTTTTACGTCTCAGGCGTGGAATATGGCTTTTAGTGCTTATCAGAGTTTTCGTACGATTCCACCTGAACTGGACGAAGCCGCAAAGGTCTTTCGTTTATCTGGCTGGCAGCGGTTTTGGCGTCTGGACATGCCTTACTCCATGCCAGGCATGCTCTGGAACATGATGATGTCGATGTCCGGAGGGTGGTTTTTTCTTGTGGCCTCCGAGGCAATCAGCGTGTCGAATCAGGATATCAAGCTGCCTGGAATTGGTTCTTATATTGAACTCGCCATCCAGGCGCGTGACATGCGTGGCATTGGCTGGGCAATCCTGGCGATGCTGATCGGCATCACTTTATATGATCAATTGTTTTTCCGCCCTTTGCTAGCCTGGGCGGATAAATTCCGTTTTGAAGAGAATGACAGTGCTGTGGCGCCCAAGTCCTGGGCGCTCGCGCTCTGGCGCCGGACCGCCTGGATCCAGGCGGGCGCACTTTCAGTCATTCGGGTGTTTGAGGGCATGATCCGGCTCTTCAGGCAATCTGCAGAAGGCACCGACGCGCGTCCCCGACCGTTTCTCAGGCCACAGTACGCGAACCGGGGGACGAATCTTGTGATCTTTGCGATCGTGGCCTATTGCCTCTGGAAGCTGGGTACCTTTATTCACCAGGATGTCGGCTGGCGCGAAGTCGCGCACGTCCTGTTGCTGGGGTTTTATACCTTTGCCAGGGTGGTCATTCTGATCGCTATTGCCATTATGGTCTGGGTACCCATTGGAGTCTGGATAGGACTGAACCCCCGTATTTCTGAGCGTTCACAGGCAATTGCACAGTTTTTAGCCGCCTTTCCTGCCAATCTGTTGTTTCCAATCGCAGTGCTCGGCATCATTCAGTTCAAACTGGATCCGAATATCTGGTTGTCCCCACTGATGATTTTCGGTACCCAGTGGTACATCCTTTTTAATGTGATCGCTGGCGCAAGCACGATTCCAACCGAGCAGCGCCTGGCTTCAGATAATCTTGGACTGTCCGGCTGGCTCAAGTGGAGACGGTTTTATTTGCCCGCGGTGTTTCCTAATCTTGTGACCGGTGCCCTGACGGCCACCGGAGGCTCCTGGAATGCCAGTATCGTTTCTGAATATGTCACCTGGGGTGATACCACGCTGGTGGCAGCAGGGCTGGGC
Organism: Alcaligenaceae bacterium; assembly: GCA_947372575.1. The sequence goes on from CANBUF010000178.1 coordinate 3,054, forward strand.
GGCTATATCGCTGAAATGACCTCTTCTGGAGACTTTCCTAGAATCGCCCTGGGCATTGGCGTGATGTGTATTTTTGTCATGGGTTTTAACCGGTTTGTCTGGCGCAAGCTTTACACAATGGCAGAGAACGGTCTGCATTTTTAGTCACTATTGAACGCATGCGTTGGTATTGTTTGCTATGCGTCATCGAGTGTTTGTGATCAGTCATGGATTATTTGTGATTGGTCAGCAATTGCTTGCAGTCAGTCCTTGTTAGATTATTTTTTGGATTCCCCCTCATGGCACTTCCACTGATCGAATTAAAGTCCGTCAATAAGTCCTTCCGTTCCTCGAATGGTTCGGAACGACGGGTGCTGGAACATGTGGATTTCAGACTTGATGAGGGTGAGGTGGTCTCTTTGCTCGGGCAGTCAGGTTCTGGCAAGTCGACCCTGATGCGGATTATTGCGGGTTTGATTCCGGCCGATAGCGGTCAGGTGTTGTATCGCGGTCAGGCGCTGCATGGTCCCGCCAGCGGGATCAGCATGGTGTTTCAATCTTTTGCGCTGTTTCCCTGGTTGACAGTGATTAAAAATGTGCAGCTTGGCCTTGAGGCGCGTGGTGTGGCGCCTGCTGAGCAGCAGCGCCGTGCCGAGGCGGCAATTGAGCTGATCGGCCTTGAAGGCTTTGAAGGTGCCCTGCCCAGGGAGCTCTCGGGCGGTATGCGACAGCGAGTCGGAATCGCGCGTGCGATGGTGCTAGAGCCCGAGGTGCTGTTGATGGATGAGGCCTTCTCCGCGCTCGATGTGCTGACGGGTGAGAATTTACGTGATGAGATTCTCGAGTTATGGCAATCCGGCAAGCTCCCCACTAAATCTATTCTCGTCGTATCGCACAATATTGATGATGCAGTCATTATGTCGGACCGTGTGCTGATATTTTCGAGTAATCCCGGACGTGTCCGTGCCGAACTCCCCATCCTGCTGACGCGTCCACGGCAACAAAAAAGTATTGAAGTCAACCAGCTGGTCGATGCGATTTACACCGAGATGGTCTCGCCTTCGCAGGATAAAAACAATGAGCGTGGCAGAGTGGTTGGTACGCGTATGGGTGACCGTTTGCCCGTTGCCACGATTGCGGCGATTGAGGGTGTGCTTGAACGTCTGGCCGATGCGCCCTTTACAGGACATGCAGACTTGCCCCGACTGGCTGAAGCCTCGGAGATGGCCGATAACGCTTTTATTGACGTCTGTGATGCACTGGTGGCGCTGGGGTTCAGCTACGTGGCGAATGCGGATATCAGTTTGAGTCCGTTAGGTGAGCGGTTTGCAAAAATCCAGGGAGACATGCGTAAAAAGATTTTTGGTCAGCAAGTGCTGACGGCAATTCCTTTTATTGCCTTCATGCGACAGAGCCTTGAAAAACAGGCCAATGGACAACTGCCTTTTGATGCATTGCTTAAAACACTCGAATTCACACAGTCTGCCGATGACGCACAGGAAACCTTACGCGTGGGACTGGAATGGGCAAGTTATGGTGAGATTATTGATTTTTCCTTCAGCGACCGAATGATTTATCTTCCTGGAGAAGATGTGCTGGCTGAGGGAAAAGACACGGCGCCATAGCAGGATCAAGTTTGCGAAATATATTGTTTAATCAAAGCGGTAGGTCACGCCAGCCTGAATTCGACTTGTGTACGCACCTGCACCGCCGAGGGAAACCTCAAAACTTGGGGCGTTTCTTTGATAGGACAGTCCAAGGTCAATATTTTTGTCGGGTGAATAGATCAGGGCAATCTGGCCGTAGGTGGTAAGTGATGTAGCGGGTTCTGCTGGATTGGTACCAAAGCCAACATCAATCGCCAGTTTGAATTGATCGGTGACTTTCCAGACCGGCGCAACAGAAAAATAGTACAAATTAGTGCGGCTTGGGTCGGGCGACATGCCAATCAGGTAGTTGTCGTTATAGGGAGCCCGGGTATAGCCCGCATTCATATGAATTTCGTAGGCATCAGCAAGCTGTGATGCAATGAAGGTTAGACCATAGTTCCAGTTCGCATTGCCAATACCGTATTCTTGCTGAGTGGGAGAGGCGGGGGCGATCAGCGTGGGACGCACCGCCAGATTCAGACCTTTTTCACCATCTCCCACGAAAC
>CANBUF010000179.1 GCA_947372575.1 Alcaligenaceae bacterium
AAGGCGTTCAGCAGAACCATAAATCTGTTCGTTTTTAGTGGTATCGAGAAAAGACCCAGTAATCGCATTGATTAAAGTATCAAGATCTTTTTTATCGTTGCTTTCGATACCGATACTCACCATATATGTATCAGGGATGGTACGAACAAATACTCTTGACTGCAGTTTTTCAATAAATTTTCGCTGTGTCAGTGCTGCCGGTTTAAGGTCAATTCCTGTTTTTGCCAGATTATCAAGTGCGCGCTCGATGACATCGTAACGAACAACTGTTTTGGCAAGATGACTGACATACTCCCTATACTGAGAATTGGATCCAATCTGGATTTCACTATCGGCCTCCACGTTTTTCATGTAGGTGGGAGAGACCTGAAAGATCGATTCAGCCTCATAATGTGGCTCACCCTTGATCCAGGCAACAGGAGTGCCGATTATCATCACAACGAGCCAAACCGCTAAAGCCATGCGGTAATGCCTGATCAAGCTCAATATTGGCTTGACGCCGATGGATGGCAGATTTTTTATTTCCATGAGCCTTTCAAATGCATTAAAGTTCGCTTGCTTATTGTATAGATTTCGGTGCCCGCTTGGTTGGTTCCTTATAGGTAAATAACTTGATTGTGCTCGTATTAACCCTAATTGCTTTAGTGATGGCTATTCCATCCTTTGCTTTACTGACGCTGACGATTGCTGCGGTTTTGCCCCGGAGTTTTGATTCAAGGATTCGACAGGTTGACCAGATTGATGAAAAGACAGCGTTAACTGCAGGTGCAGGGGGAGCCTCACCAAGCATTGCAGTATTAGTGCCTGCTTACAACGAATCGCGGCACGTCCTCCCAACAATTGCTTGCCTGCTTGCCCAGGTGGGCAAACAAGGCCGCGTTGTTGTCATTGCAGATAATTGCACGGACGACACAGCGGCTCAGGCGCGGCAAACAGAGGCTATCGTGATTGAACGTTCGAATCCTGCTCAGCAAGGCAAGGGCTTCGCACTCGCCTATGGCGTGGACTACCTCAGGGATGATCCGCCCGACGTGGTAATCGTGATCGATGCCGACTGCTTTGTCACTGAGGGAGGGATCCAGGCGCTTGCCGCAGTATGTTCGCGAACGGGTCAGCCTGTACAAATCCCTTCTTTAATGCAGGCTGGGGGGTCTGCAAGCCTCAGAACCAGGATTCTTGAATTCGCCATGCTGATGAAAAATTACGTCAGGCCAATGGGTTCATCGCGCTTAGGGCAGGTTTGTCACTTAATGGGGACTGGCATGGCGCTTCCCTGGACCCTGATTTCTCAGGCAAAACTTGCGACCTCCAATATTGTGGAGGATATGGTGTTGGGGATCGAGTTTGCCATGTCAGGTCATCCAGTGAGATTTTTGCCTGAATATAAAGTTATCAGTACCTTTATGGAGGACTACAGTATTGTCCATGCCCAGAAATCTCGTTGGGAACACGGACATTTGCAGGCAATGGCGGGATATCTGCCCAATCTCATTGTCATGGCATTACGCCGCCCTAATTCTGCTCTGGCCTTTTTAGCGATTGACTTGTGCATCCCGCCTGTTGCGCTATATTTTTTATTGTTATGCGGTGGCCTCACCGGATCATTGTTGCTTGCCTGGTTTTGGCCTGAAACCTATGGTCTGGCAATAGTGACTGTACTAAGCGCGCTTTGCTTTGTGACGGCAATTAGTATCGGCTGGTATGTTTTTGGCAGGCGTATTATTAGCGCTGGCGAACTAATGACTACACCGTTATATGCACTGTGGAAATTACCAATTTATATCGATTTTTGTCTTAAAAAACGATCCCACTGGGTAAGGACAAAAAGAGAAGATGAATAGTTGCCAGAGATCAAGCCAAATCAAGAAATAGCAATAACGGGTTATGACAAATGACGACCAATAACAAATGATTAGCTATAACAAATGATAAGCTATAACGAATGACTAGCTATGGCATCAGTCACTGCTGATATCTAACTAGTTTAAATGGTTTGTAATTTTCGGATGACGCCATACAGCACCATGGCCAACCCGGCGATCTCAATCGCACGATCAAGGCTAATGCCCAGATAAAACGTGTTGAGCTCAGAATCGACATCATGCAGAGAAATCACCCGTAGAAAGGTCAGGACAATCAATACTGACATCCCCATCACAACATTGCCGTGCAGATGCCAGCTCTCTGAGAGTCGATGACGTAGCCATGCGAGGCCACATAAGCCGACGAACACGGCAATGCCAATGGTAATGGATTGCGAGTGTCGTCTTTGTTCGTACCAACCCGCAGATGTCGCGAGATCACGCATAAAAAATATAAACAATTCGCTTGCATGAAGCATGTTTTCGGCAGCTAGCAAACACAGCAAGCCTGAAGCAATAAACCACCCAGTTGAATGCTCTTTATTTTGTTGAGCGGCACGTCCGCATACAAAGCAAAGCCATATGCATAGGATGTATGCCGCCAGGATGCCCCATTGCGACCATCCGGGCGCCTGATTCAGGCTTTCCCACTTGTCCAGCGCATGATCCAAGGAAACGTTCCACATAACTGTGAGCTCCTGACAAGCGGTTAATCAGCTGACGCGCGATAGTTTAAAAAATAAAACGCGAATCCGCCGGGTGATGGTCGCCTATGTGTCTGTTTGGGTGAGGTCTTCGAGGGCGACTTCCTGGGATGGATACATCTCAAAAATACGGTTCATCCTGACAAGCTCGAACAAAGCCTGAATAGTCTCACTCATTCCAAACAGCCGCAGACTTCCGTGTTTACTGGCCATTGTTCGCATGCAATGGAGCAGAGAAGCTAGCCCTGTGCTGTCAATAAATTTCAGTGACTGCATATCAATGAGTACCATTTGATGGGCCTCTAGAATAGGTTTGAGCTGAACGCGAAAATCTTTGTCATTCCCGACATCAAGATTATCCTCTGCAATCCGCACGACCGTTGTGCCCGGATTGAGCGAAGTGATCTCTAGTTTCATTGAAGGCTCTGCTACGTTGTTGTTGTTTTTTCAGGGGCACGTCATCAATGCGTTGAGACATTGGCTACGACCATTTTTATGCTCGAAAATACACTATAAGTATATCGCAGGAGCAGGGCGAATGAGCGTCTGACAGACATCCCCTGTGCCGCCAGAGCATCACATGCATAGCGCAATATGGGGTCGCTGGACTCTGCTCCCAGCAGCAGCGACTCGTTCAATAACCCAATCGCTCCGTCGGCATAAAGGTGTTGCCAGTGAGGGGCAAGACTCGCGACTTCTATCAGCGATCTTGGTTCAAGGCCGATGAGCCTGACGCGGCCTTGCCAGACGTCGCGTAGTCCCGGATGGAATGTACGTATGAAATGTAAAGCCAGTGCATAGGGAACTTGTTCGCGGACATATTGAGCAGATCGCTCCATTGCAGTGGGATGCGCAACGAATTTATCTGTCATCCGGTCTGGAAAGGCAATCCCATGGTTGGCAACCGGGTGAAATTGACGCGGGAGATCTAATCTCAAGCAAATCAACTGCACAAGGGGCAGCGTGATGAGCCAAAGCAACCAGGCAGTCAGACGTTCCGCCATACCCGGCAAACAACTGTCCTTTTGCGTGGTTGCCAAACCATCAAGTAATAAAGCATCAGGGACTTTGATTGTGACACCCAGATCAAGATTAATGAGACGATTTGCCGAGACAATAACGTGCCTGAGCGTTGTTTCCTGACCGACAAAGGTATTCTGGAGTACCCAGCTGTCTTCGATCTGCGCACCACCTTCGATGATCACACCGTCTTCGATCATAGCTCCTGGCCCGACGGCTGCTCCTGCCTGGACCTTAACGTGATGACCAATATAAACGGGCGCAATCAGTGTTGCCTGCGGATCGATCTGCGCCCCTGCAGCGATCCAGACACCCGGACGTAAAGCGCGTTGAATAACACTGCCACCGGGCTGACCCATATATAAGAGTGTCACGACTGAGAGCAGCGCCTGATCTGCAGAATCCAGACTTAGAAAGGCCGGGCACATAATGTGCTCAATTTCCTGAGCGGCTAAGACACGTGATTCGAGGTTATTTAAACTCGTACAGTCAGCAAACAATGCAAGCACCTGAGCACGGGTGAATATGCCCCAGCCGGACCACCGTAAACCTGTCTGATCGTGTGTACAGAGGATCCTTGGACCGTTATCAGGCATCGCAGTCAAATCGCGGTGATGCAAGCTGCCATCTTCGACCGTGCTTGCTGAGGCAATACAGATGTGCTCACTCGCTTGTGCGACGAAGTCGCCAATCATCTTCAGTGGGTGATCGCCTTCACGAGCAATCACATAATGCAGCTTTACACCGAAACGTTCCCCATGACCGAGCAAGTGCTCACAAGCTAAGGCATGCGCACCATTAACAACCAGTATGTTTTTGTATCCCGCTGCGACAAGCTGTTCAACAGAGCGCTGCACCATAGGACGCGAAGCGATCGGCGTCGTGAGACAGTTGATTTCGAGTGACTCAAGGTGCCGATCCGTGATGTCCCAACACGCGATCAGAATGGCATCAATCGGCTGGCTCATTGGTTGAAATTCCATATGAATCCCATTCGCATGCTCAGCTTGCACCTTTGCCTTTTATAACTGCGGGTAATGTTTTAGCGAGCAACTTAACATCCTCGGCAGTGCTCTGGCTTTCGATGTAATCCACGTCAAGTTCAACTTGCTCCGCAAAGGGGATGCTGGAGCGTCCCTGGACCTGCCAGATACACGTCAGACCCGGTAAAACATCCAGTCGCCGTCTGTCATTCAAAGAATACTGTGCCACTTCCCGAGGCAGAGGAGGGCGTGGTCCGACAAGGGACATTTCACCCTTGAGCACATTCCAGAGTTGTGGGAGCTCGTCGATACTGCCACGCCGAATAATGCGGCCAATCCAGGTCAGCCGGGGGTCATTTTTGATTTTGAAGGTAATGCTGCCTTCACCATGTTCGTTGAATCTTTCAAGCGATTCTTGCAGAGCCTCGGCATTCTCGATCATGGATCTAAATTTTGGAAATCTGAAGACATGTCCCCATTTTCCGACACGGTCTTGCCAGAATATGACGGGACCACCATCCGAGGCTTAAATGAGCCGGGCAATCACTAGCATTAAAGGGGATAAGGCAATCAGCAGGACGATCGATCCCAACAGATCAATGCTG
>CANBUF010000180.1 GCA_947372575.1 Alcaligenaceae bacterium
ACACGACGTCAAACTCGTGATGGGCCTGTGTAATCGCATGACCGTGCTGGATTACGGCAAAGTCATTGCACAAGGTCTGCCCCAGGATATCCAGAAAGATCCCGCTGTTATTGAAGCCTATCTGGGCACCCCCGCACATTGATCGGCGCAAACTGAGCACCCCATGATGAAAGACATCCTCCTCAAGATATCCGGTCTGAAAGTCGCTTACGGCGGCATTCACGCCATCAAGGGTATCGATCTTGAAATTCGCGAAGGCGAACTCGTCACGCTGATTGGCGCGAACGGCGCAGGCAAAACCACCACCATGAAAGCCATTACCGGCTTACAGGGCTGGGTCGGTGGCGACGTACATTACCTGGGCAAATCCATCAAAGGCGTCGCGAGCCATGACCTGCTCAAGCAGGGCCTGGCAATGGTTCCCGAAGGTCGCGGGGTCTTTGCACGCATGACCATTACCGAAAACCTGCAGATGGGCGCCTATTTGCGTAACGATACGGCAGGAATTGCTGCAGATATCGAACGCATGTTCGGCATTTTTCCCCGACTCAAAGAGCGCGCGACACAACTGGCCGGCACGATGTCGGGTGGCGAGCAACAGATGCTGGCCATGGCACGCGCACTCATGAGTCAGCCACGACTCTTGCTGCTCGATGAGCCGTCGATGGGGCTGTCACCCATTATGGTCGCCAAGATTTTTGAAGTGGTGCGAGATATTTCCGCTCAGGGCGTGACCGTACTGCTGGTCGAACAGAATGCCCGGCTCGCCTTACAAGCCGCTAACCGCGGCTACGTGATGGATTCAGGTCTGATTACGATGAGTGGCGATGCCAGTGAGATGCTGGACGACCCTAAGGTGCGGGCTGCTTATCTGGGGGAATAGGGAGAGGGAGGTCGGGCTGAAAGATCTGCCGGACTTCTCTTTCAATGGCATTTAAAACGACTGTATCCACACTCAAGTCAAATTGTTTACGTCTATTTTTTGACAAGACTCCGCCGTTGTCACAGATGCATCGAATCAGTGTATTCAGGTCGTTGTCGCGAATGCTGTACCGCGCTTGAATAAGACTTTTCGCTTGGTCAAATTTTTTCAGGAATTCAACCTCCTTGATCAGCGCATAATCCAGCGCATGATGCGACATCCTCAGGCTAAATTCGACACAACCAGTCGCATCGAAAAACCTGTAAGCCCCCCCTCTCGCAAGAAAATCTGCCGCAATTCTGGTCTCGTCAATAATCGTCACATCCCACAAGTCTCTGATCGGCCTTGATACGCTTTGCAACGCATCAAGATAATCGGCTTCATGCTCTTTCATCGACACCGATATGGGCAAAATCAGACCGTTTTTCAATGCTTCGGCTCTACAGAGCTGTTGATGAAGCAGGAATCGCGATATCCGCCCGTTTCCATCCATGAACGGGTGGATAAAGACAAAAGAAAAGGAGATCAATGCTGCCTGAACCAAGGGGCTGACGGCGTTCCAATTTTTCCTGTTTGCTACGCCAATTAATTCACCCATCAACTCGCCAGCAAGCGTTGCCGATGGAGGTAAATATGTCACCGAAGAGGAGGTGAATCTTGAAGAGCTTCTCTGCAACCAGTTTTGCTCATGCCTAAACGCAAACTCATGCAGCCTCGGATTTTCTTCGATGCTATGCTGAAGTTCGCAAAAATAATCTTCGGTCAGTAATCGTCGGGCGTGTGCTTGGTGAAGTAGACGAATAAAGGCTTTTGCCCGATCAGCTTTAGATCCCTCTTTTTCAATTTCAAAAGAGCTTTTCGTTTCATCAATATATGCCCAGCCTATCGCACGATCAAGATTGCGCTCACCGCCTAGCGACTCCACAAACGCATTCAAATCAGCAAAAAAATCCCGTGCCAGTAATTGCTTAATTGAATCCGTGAGCCTGACGATCGGACTGAACTTGGTTGTTCCAAGACCATTGAAGGCAACTCTATATTTATGAATATTTACATCGGGCCCGCACAGATAATCCTTCGGATTAAAAAGGGGGCAATACTTCGCCGTTGATCCAGCATACTCAAGCGATTGACCTGAAAACATCTCGAACAATGCTGCCATGATCCTTGCGTAGCGACCCTCTGGATTGGCCTGGATCATCTCTTGAAAAACAAAGGGCTCAAGATCTGCACAGATATTCTCGATTGCCGCGAGCGATACCCCTTGGTGCTTGAGGGCAAATTCGATGTGTTCTATTGGATTGTCTGTTTTGGGAGCAACGGCTGTTGGAATTCTCAGCGTGCCATTGTCATTTTTAACAACTTTAAGTGATGAATCCACAATAACCGGTAAGGCCCCAGGAAAACTCTGGTCATAAGAGTTTTCGAGGAGTTTGCTGTAACCGACTTTTTTCATCACGATCTTCCGGAAAACGTTCAGGCACGGAAGATTTTATTCAGAAATTCGACTTTTGTGAAGTTTTTATTCAAATTTAAGCCAAGGCGGCCGCGTGCGCCTGTTCATCCGCATGGTATGAAGAGCGTACCATTGCGCCAACTGCTGCATGCTTAAACCCCATTTCGTAGGCTTTTTCCTCAAACATCTTGAACACATCAGGATGCACATAGCGCAGCACAGGCAAATGATGCTCGGATGGCTGCAGATACTGACCGATGGTTAGCATGTCGACATCGTGCGCACGCATGTCGCGCATGACTTCGAGGATTTCTTCGTCCGTCTCGCCCAGACCCAGCATCAGACCGGATTTAGTGGGTGTCTCGGAATGGAGTTTCTTAAACTCCTGGAGTAGTTTCAGCGAATGATGGTAGTCCGAGCCCGGACGTGCCTGCTTGTAGAGGCGAGGTACGGTCTCGAGGTTGTGATTCATCACATCTGGCGGACCGCCATTGAGGATCTCGAGAGCGCGATCGAGGCGACCACGAAAATCAGGCACGAGAACCTCGATGCGTGTTGTGGGTGACAGCGCGCGGACCTTTTGAATACATTCCACAAAATGTCCTGCCCCGCCATCCCGTAAATCATCACGATCCACAGAAGTGATCACAACGTAGTTGAGCTTAAGCGCCGCGATCGTCTTGGCCAGATTTTCGGGCTCATTCACATCTAATGGGTCTGGGCGACCATGACCAACGTCACAAAACGGGCAGCGACGGGTGCACTTGTCACCCATGATCATGAAAGTCGCCGTGCCCTTGCCAAAACACTCGCCGATGTTGGGGCACGAGGCCTCCTCACAGACGGTATGCAAATTATGTTCGCGCAGAATTTTTTTGATGTCGTAAAAGCGCGAACCAGCGGCTGCCGCTTTGACGCGAATCCATTCGGGTTTTTTTAGACGCTCGGCGGCCACGACTTTAATCGGGATGCGCGAAATCTTGTCGAACGACTTTTGCTTTTGAGTCGCATCGTAAGGGGTCGGAGTAACGGATTCGGTAGGCGTGATCGACATGTTTTCTCTGTGCAAGAACAGCAGTGCTCTATTTTACCCCCTAGGCGCCAAGCCTGCCGCTTCGACAAAACCCACGCCGCTGCAGCACCGGCTCTCGTCATGAGTGGCTAAACCGCCCATCTGCGGCTCTAGCCTAGCTTCAAACCACAGCGCTGGGCAATCTGGCTCGCCAGGGTCTGGGCGACCTCCTCCCAACTCGCAGTGACTCCAAAGTCCGACATACAAACCGTCTGTAATCCTGCATAGCCACAGGGGTTAATGCCGTTGAAGGGCGACAAATCCATATCCACGTTCAGAGCCATGCCGTGATAGGTGTAGCCGTTACGGACCTTAATACCCAGGGCTGCAATCTTGGCGAGATTCGCGGGATCGCCACCAACTGGCACATACACACCTGGAGCACCAGCCTTGCGGCAAGCATTGGCAATGCCGTAGACCCTTAAGGTCTCAATGGCAGACTCTTCGAGCTGATTCACCATTTCCTTGATGTAGCGCCCCGATCGTTTGAGATCCATCAGCACATAAGCCATGACCTGGCCCGGGCCGTGATAGGTCACCTGACCGCCGCGATCTGACTGCACGAGGGGGATATTGCCTGGGTTGAGCACGTGCTCGGGCTTGCCTGCCTGTCCAAGCGTATAGACCGGGCTGTGCTCCACCAGCCAGATTTCATCAGGGGTCGTGGAGGTGCGTGCAGCGGTAAAGTCCTGCATCGCCTGCCATACCGGCGTATAGGCGGTGGGCCGGGGCAAGGTTCGGATCATTGCGGCTCCTTCACTGTCGCCCGTTTATGACGTCACTGTCCTGCCACACAGTCAGCGCATCACGACTAGAGCACTACCGACACCATATGGTGTGCATGCAGTGCTTTGTACAAATCGTCGAGCTGTTTGCGAGACGTAGCATGGATCGTAAACGTCAGGCCCATGTAGTTGCCACCCTTACTCGGACGCATCTCGACGGTCGCAGGATCAAAATCCGGATCAAATTGCAGCACCACGCTGGTCAGTTCCTGCGCCAGATTCGTTGCTTGCTTGCCCATTACCTTGATTGGAAATTCACAAGGGTATTTGATCAGCGATTCGGATTCAGGAATGTCTTTCATGCCAGCGCCGCAATGCGCGCATCGTAGGCCGCGCTCAAACGTTTGTAGACGTCACCAGGTTTGCCATTGGCGACGGGTTTGCCGTCGAGCTCAACGATTGGCAGGATTTCCTTGGTAGCTGACGAGAGCATCAGTTCATCGGCTGACTCGACCTCGGCACGTGTCACAACACGCAATTCAAAAGGAATCCCGACCTCTTTGCAGAGCTCTTCGAGCAAACCATAGCGGATGCCTTCGAGTACCAGATTGTTCTTCAGGGGTGCTAGCAGCTTGCCGCCTTTGACGACCCAGATGTTGCATGAGGAGGCCTCAGTCAGGTTGCCATCACGGAACTGAATGACCTCGTCCACGCCTGCGTTGACCGCAGCCTGCTTGGCCAAAACGTTACCCAGCAAAGACACAGACTTGATATCGCAATGCAGCCAGCGTTCGTCCGCAATGCTGATGACTCTCACACCTTTTTCACGCACTGCGGCCGTCGGACGAGTCATTGGCGCCACCATTCCAAATACGGTTGGCGTCACTGCCGGCACGGGATAAGCATGATCACGTTTAGCGACGCCGCGCGTGATCTGCAGATACACCATGCAGGTCGTCTCTGGCGATCGCTCGATCAGATCT
>CANBUF010000181.1 GCA_947372575.1 Alcaligenaceae bacterium
GGATGGTCCGTATAAGGATCGTCCAGGTCTGGATCAGATTGCGCAGGGTATTGGCGGCATCATGTCTGTCACGGGTGAGCCTGGACGGGGTCCAATGCGTGCGGGCATCCCGGTCGCGGATCTGACCTCTGGATTATTCTGTGCGATCGGCACGATGGTGGCGTTGCTCGAACGTGAAGTCTCGGGCGAGGGCCAGTGGGTGCAGACTTCGTTGCTGCAAGCGCAAGTCTGGATGATGGATTTCCAGATCATGCGCTGGCTGATGAACCAGGAAATCCCGGGCCAGAGTGGCAACGATCATCCGACCAGTTCGCCAACGGGTGTCTTCCAGACTTCAGACGGCTATATCAACATTGCGGCCATGGGCACCGAAATGTATGTGCGTCTGGTCACCGTGCTCGGTGTGCCGGAGATGGCTGATGACCCACGCTATCAGACGTTGCAGTTGCGCGCTAAAAATCGTCCGCAGCTCAATGCAGAGATCGCAGACGTGACACGCAAGAACACCACTAAATTCTGGATTGACCTGCTGAACAAAGAAGGTGTGCCGTGCGGACCGATCAAGAACGTTCAGGAAACAATGGAGGACCCACAAGTCCAGCACCTGGGCATGGCCAAGACCATTCAGCATCCCAAACTTGGTGAAATCAGTGTTGTCGGTCAGCCGGTGATTCTGAGTCGTTCAAAACGCGAAGTCTTTACTGCCGCTCCAGATCGTGGACAACACAACGCCGAAGTCTATGCAGAGTTTGGTATCAGCGCAGAGAGGATCGAGGTACTGCTTAACGAAGGAGCCATCTAAATGACCAATCCTGCTGTGACTGCCACTGTTTACACCGCTCGCCGCCAGCCTTTGGTGAGTCGCGGATCGTCTGCCAGCAAAACTTCGGTTTCGCTGGGGACGTCAAAAATTACGACGGCGTTTGATAGTCTGGGGCGACCAGAAAATCTGCCCGACGAAATCGCACAGCAGTTGCGTGCCCGCATTCTCAATGAAAGCCTGGCACCCGGACAGCGCCTGCCGACCGAGCAAGAGCTGGGCGCGCAGTTTGGTGTGAGCCGCAACGTTGTCCGCGAGGCGATTGCACGTCTGAAGCTAACGGGCCTGGTTGAGACGCGTCACGGTGTGGGCACGTTTGTGTGTTCGGATCTGGCGATGCGGCCCTTTGAGGTCTCGCATGATGATTTGCTTGAGCTATCTCAGTTGATCCATGTGCACCAGTTGCGCGTGGAAATCGAATCCGGCGCGGCGGCTCTGGCGGCGACGCATCGCACCAAGTCACAGCTGGAGTCCTTGCAGCAGGCGCTCAAACGCGTCGACCAGGATTCTGCCGACTGGCAGGCTGCCGCGCATTCGGCGGTAGACTTCCACCTGGCGGTCGCGCATGCCGCCAATAATCCTTATTTTGTGCGAATCATGGGCCATTTAAGCCATGTGATTCATAATGCTGTCCGCACGTTCCGTTTCAGAATCACTGGCACGGATCGTATTGATGAAATTGGCGACGAGCATTTGAATATTGTCGATGCGATTGCGCGACAGGATTCCAATGCCGCACGCCAGGCCATGCGTACCCATCTCGAAAACGCGATGGCTCGTTACCGTAAATTACTAGGAGACTTTTGAACATGACTACTACCCGATTGTTACAGGGCGAAATTACTGACAGCCTGATCGTAGAAAAAAAAGGCGCTACAGGCTGGATCACGTTTAACGATCCAGGCCGCCATAACGCTATGTCTTATGACATGTGGGTAGGTGTCCCGCTGGCACTTGAGTTGTTCGAACAAGACGCCACGATTCGTTCAGTTGTGCTGACAGGCGCAGGCGACAAGGCTTTTGTCAGTGGTGCGAACATTTCGCAGTTTGAAAAGCTGCGTACAACCGAAGATGCTGTCGCTGAATATGAGCGCGTGGCAGAGAAAGCACAGAATGCAATTTATGACTTCCTCAAGCCCGTGATTGCACGCGTCGATGGCTATTGCATCGGTGGCGGTTTGAATCTGGCGTTGTGCTGCGACGTGCGGATTGCATCGGATGCAAGTAGTTTTGCAATCCCTGCCGGCAAGCTCGGTCTGGGTTATCGCCTGACTGCGATTCGTAACCTTGTCATGACTGTTGGCGCACCACAGGCACTGGATATCATCTTGTCCGCTGCACGGTTTAATGCGCAAGAAGCCCTGACAAAAGGTCTGGTCCAGTACGTGGTGCCTGCCGCTGAGCTCGACAAGACGCTCGATGCTTACCTAGCTAAGCTTGCTGCCAATGCACCGCTGACTTTGCAGGCCGGTAAAAAGGCGATTCGCGAATTCCAGAAAGTGGCGCCACATATCGACACCGACGGGATTCTCAAGCTCGTGCTGGGTTGCTTTGCGAGTGAAGACTACCAGGAAGGCAAGCGCGCGTTTGCAGAAAAACGCCAACCGGTTTTCCTCGGTAAGTAATGTCAGTCTGGCATCAGCTTTTCCCGTCGATTCCACTTTTTGTGCTGATGTGTTTTGCAGTTTTGATTGCAGGCACCATCCGTTCATTCACTGGTTTTGGTGGGGGGCTGGTGCTTGCGCCCTTGTTCAGTCTGTTCATGCAGCCGGCTGACATGGTGGTCGTGGTGCTGTTGTTGAATTTCCTGACTTCGGTTCAAACCTTACGCAGTACCTGGCATACAACCGATTGGCGCATGGTCAGGTCGTTATCGATCCCCGCCTTGTTCGGTGTCCCGCTGGGCGTATGGCTGGTTGAGTGGATGGATCCGAATCTGATTCGTCGCATGATCGGCGTGATCGTAGCGAGTCTGGCTGGCATCATGCTGGTGGGCTGGCAATATAACGGCCGGCGCGGCCCTGTCCAGGACTGGATTGTAGGTGTCACAAGTGGTGCGCTGACGGCCATTGCAGGCGTTGGTGGGCCACCGCTGGTGTTGTATCTTTTATCCGTCAAAAACATTTCTCCGATCGCGTTGCGCTCGTTCTTTATGATGTTTTTTACCTTTGCGCAGATCAGTACCATGACGTTCTTTTTGTATCAGGGACTGATCAACAAGACGCAACTCATTTATTCCGCTTCTTTTGCACCGGTCTATCTGGTCTCGACGTTCCTGGGGACGTACCTGTTTCTCAAAGCATTGAAAGGCAGCGTGGATCTCATCAAGCGCCTGTCGCTCTGGTTTTTGCTGTTAGTCGGATGCGTGACACTGCTGATTTGACCCTCTGACAGACAACATCCGCATACAATCAGGTATGACTCAGC
This sequence comes from Alcaligenaceae bacterium, assembly GCA_947372575.1. Next base: position 3,248 of record CANBUF010000181.1, read on the forward strand.
ACACCATTTTGTTACTCGGCGCCAACGGTCAAGTTGGACACGCGTTGCAGACCACGCTTGCCTCGATTGGTGACGTGGTGCTGTGCACCCGCGCCGAAATTGACCTGAGTGATGTCGAAAAGGTCCCCCAGGCTATTCGGACATTTGTGGCGCGTGTGCGGCCCACTGCGATTGTGAATGCTGCGGCCTACACTGCAGTTGATCGTGCCGAGTCAGAGCCTGAGCTGGCCTATTTCATCAACGCAGTAGTGCCAGGCTTGCTGGCCGAGGCCGCTGAGGTCGTCGATGCGTGTCTGGTGCATTACTCGACCGATTATGTGTTTGATGGTCGCCAGTCGATACCCTATAAAGAAACAGATCGGACCAATCCTCTGTCTGTGTATGGACGCACCAAGCTGCAGGGCGAGCAGGCCGTCGCCCAAGGCTGCAAGCGGCACATTCTCCTGCGCACGAGCTGGGTCGTCAGTGCGCATGGTGGTAATTTTTTAAAGACGATGCTCAAAGCCGGTCAGGAGCGCGATAGCCTGCGTGTGGTGGCTGATCAGGTGGGGGCGCCCACGTCGGCCAAATTGATTGCGCAGGCAACCACGCACATCCTGGACACACTGATGGATTGTGACGCGCAGGATCCGCGCTGGGGGCTCTATCACCTGGTAGCTGGTGGAGAGACAAACTGGCACGACTACGCGCAGTATGTACTGTCTCAGGCGCGCGAGGCAGGCTGGCCAATCAAGGTCAATCCTGCCGGTATTGCTGCAATTGCGACAGCGGATTATCCTGTAGCTGCGACCCGGCCCCTGAGCTCGCGACTCGATACGACCAAGTTCCGTCAGACGTTTGGTCTGGAGTTGCCGGATTGGAGATATGGTGTGGACGAGGTCCTCGCTGAATTAAAGTCAAGTGTTTGAAATGTCGTGTTTGAAATGTCGCTTTTGAAATGATTACTTAGAACTGAACCGCCTGTAATGAAGAATCTAAATTGACCACCCGAATCCTCATTGTTCGCACTTCGTCACTGGGTGACCTGGTGCACATGCTGCCTGCAATATCTGACATCGCACGATACGTGCCGGATGCGCAGATTGACTGGCTCGTTGAGGATGCGTTTGCGCAGATTCCAGCCTGGCATCCTGCGGTCAACGAGGTGATCCGCATTGCGCATCGCCGCTGGCGTCGTAACTGGTGGTCCGCAGAGGTCAGGCGCGAACGTGCAGCACTCGAAGAAAATTTGCGTACCCGCAATTACGACATCGTGCTGGACATGCAGGCTTTGCTCAAGACAGTCTGGTTTGTGCGGATGGCCTCGGGTACCAAACATGGTCTGGACTGGCGTTCGGCCCGCGAACCACTGGCGACGGTTTTTTATGATGTCCGACATCGCGTCGAGTTCTGGCAGCCCGCCGTCACGCGACAGCGCAAGCTTGCGGCGGCAACATTCGGTTACACCTATGAGGGTGCGCCAGACTTTGGCTTGCAGGCGTTTGAACAAGAAGCGCATGTGCTGCGACTGCATGAAGATCCCTACGCGGTGATCATGCCCTCGGCGAGTCGCGACGATAAGTTGTGGCCCGAGCAGGATTGGCACGCCGTCTTTGATGTGTTGGACCAAGCCGGTCTGCAGCTCAAGTTACTCGCCGGTAATGCTGCGGAACTCGCACGTGCCGAGGCGCTGATCGCAACGCGTGCGCGTGCGATGGTGCTCCCCCGCATGGATTTGACTGAAGCCGCCCGTTGCCTGGCGGGTGCGACGCTGATGGTCGGGCTCGATAGCGGACTGACACATTTGTCTGCAGCGCTCGGTCGACCAACAATAGGAATTTACAAGGCCTCGACGCCGGTGCGCACGCCGCTAACAGGCAGTGCCTTTACCGCGAGTCTCGGCGACCGTGGGCAGTCGCCCTC
>CANBUF010000182.1 GCA_947372575.1 Alcaligenaceae bacterium
CGAATCGCGCGTCTGATGTCAGCGCCGAACTGCGTGTTTTGAGGAATCGTGATGTAAAGCGAGTCAAAAGGCAGGGGCGTTTCGCCCTGCATTCTGAAGCCGCAGGCTGTCAGCATCAGCGCAGCCAGACTCACGAGTGCCCAACGGCACAGGCGAGTTGAAACATGCTGGGGCAAGCACGCTGGATTGGTGTCGAATGCTGTCAGACGATTCATCAAAAATGAGTCCTGTTTTAACCGACTACGTTTACGAGTTTACCGGGGACAACAATCACCCGCTTAGGTGGTCGGCCTTCGAGATTACGCAGAACCGCCTCATGTGCTTGTGCCATGAGCTCAATTTGTTCACGGGTGGCCTCGCGAGCAACCGTCAGGTTGCCTCTGAGCTTGCCGTTGACTTGCAGCACCAGTTCGATTTGATCTGTCACGAGTGCGCCCGCGTCAACCAGAGGCCATGGGGCGTCTAACAAGTCGCCATAGATCTCAGCGTAGCCCAACTCAGCCCATAATTGCCAGGTAATGTGCGGAACGACCGGGTACAGTACACGTAACAGCACACCAGTCAGCTCTGCTGTGGCGGCTGCGGCAAAGTCAGAGTCCCCCAGTTTTGCATCGTCGAGTGCGTTGAGCATTTTCATGCAAGCCGACACGACCGTGTTGTACTGGATACGTTGATAATCGTAATCAGCCTGCTTGAGTTGGGTATAAATCTCAAAGCGCAGTTTTTTAATGTCCTGGCTGGCATCGCTCCAGTCTTGAACAGGGGTCGCGAGTCCACGTCTGATGTCTGTCTGTTTTTGCTGGCAGAGAGACCACAACCGACGTAAAAAGCGATTGGAGCCCTCGACACCGGAGTCCGACCACTCGAGAGTCTGTTCGGGCGGGCTGGTGAACATCACGAACAGGCGTGCCGTATCAGCGCCCTGCGTGTCAATCAGTGACTGAGGATCCACGCCATTGTTTTTGGACTTGGACATTGTGCCCACACCACCATAGGTGATATCGCGTCCATCGCTCTTGAGCTTGGCTCCAGTAATGGCACCCTTGGCGTCATAGACGTTTTCGACTTCTTCTGGCCAAAAGTACTCAACCCCACCTTTTTCATTTTTAGCTGAATAGAGGTGGTTGAGCACCATGCCCTGGCACAGCAATTTAGTAAAGGGTTCGTCAAATTTCACCATGCCGAGGTCGCGCATGACTTTTGTCCAAAAGCGCGCATAGAGCAGGTGGAGTACCGCGTGCTCAATGCCGCCGATGTACTGATCCATCGGCATCCAGTAATCGTTACGCGCATCAACCATCGCCTGATCGTTGCCCGGCGACGTATAACGCATAAAATACCACGACGAATCGATGAAAGTGTCCATCGTGTCGGTTTCGCGTCGTGCGGGTTTCCCGCAGCTCGGGCAGTGGCAGGAAAGAAAACTCTCGTGTTTAGCCAGAGGGTTGCCACTACCGTCTGGAATCAGATCGTCAGGCAGCACCACGGGCAGATCTTTTTCTGGGACAGGGACTGCTCCACAGTCCTCGCAATGAATGATCGGGATGGGGGTGCCCCAATAGCGTTGACGTGAGATTCCCCAGTCACGCAGGCGCCACGTTGTCTTGCGGGCACCCAGGCTCATGGATTCAAGCTTGGTGGCAATCGCATCAATTGCCTGGACAAAGTTCAGGCCCGTGTACTCGCCCGAATTGATCAGTCGACCAGATTGTTTGTCACCATATGACTCATGCCAGGTCTTATTGTCAAAGGGCTTGTCACCCACTTGTACGACTTGCGTAATCGTCAGTTCATATTTATTGGCAAAGGCAAAATCACGCTCATCGTGAGCGGGTACGCCCATGACGGCACCGTCACCATAACTCATCAGCACATAGTTGCCAACCCATAGGGGTACAGAGGCACCAGTCAGTGGGTGCGTGACAACCAGGCCGGTATCCATGCCTTCTTTTTCGCGCGTTGCAAGTTCGGCCTCTGTGGTGCCGCCTTGTTTGCAGTGCTCGATAAAGGCCGCTAATGCTGGCTGATCCTGTGCTGCGTGGACGGCCAAAGGGTGCTCGGGGGCGACTGCACAAAACGTCACGCCCATAATCGTATCGGCACGCGTCGTAAAGACAAAAAGTTTGCCGTCCTGAATCAGCTCACCCGCTTGGTCGCGGATGGTATGGGGAAAGGCAAAGCGTACACCTTCGCTTTTGCCGATCCAGTTTTCCTGCATGGCGCGCACGCGGTCAGGCCAGCCATCCAGTCCGTGCTGGACTTGCTCAAGCAATTCGGGTGCGTATTCGGTAATGCGAAGGTAGTAACCTGGGATTTCGCGTTTTTCGACAAGTGCACCAGAGCGCCAGCCGCGGCCGTCGATCACCTGCTCGTTAGCCAGTACGGTGTTGTCAACCGGATCCCAGTTCACAACTTGTGTCTTACGATAGGCGATGCCTTTTTCGAGCATCTTTAAAAACAGCCACTGATTCCACTTGTAATAGCTCGGGTCGCACGCGCACATCTCGCGTGACCAATCGATCGCCAGTCCCATCGCCTTCATTTGTTTTTTCATGTAGGCAATGTTGTCGTACGTCCATTTTGCAGGAGGTACCTTGGATTTGATTGCCGCGTTTTCGGCAGGCATACCAAAAGCATCCCAGCCCATAGGCATCAGAACGTTAAAACCCCGCATGCGTAATTGCCGACTCATCATGTCATTGATGGTGTAATTACGTACATGTCCCATATGCAGCTTTCCGCTTGGGTAAGGCAACATCGAGCAGGCATAGAACTTGGGTTTGAGTTGTCCCTGTGCGTCCAGTGCACCTTCGGTGACACGGTAGGCATCGCGTGCGTCCCAGTTGGCGTGGGCGGCGGCTTCAACGGCGGTGGGTTGGTAACGTTCCTGCATGGGGTGCGGCATAAGTACGGCCAAATAAAAAGAGTGGGGGCATGATTCATGCCTGGCAAGCCCAACATTATAGGCTAGCGCTCAATGCAAATAGCCCCGCATGGGCGGGGCTGTCAGAACAAATCTAAGCAGAGTGGAGGTACGACGCAAAAAAACTGTTTCGTAAGTTCCAATCGGAAGCCAGACTGAATTATTTCAGCTTGGTTTCTTTGTAGTCAACGTGCTTGCGAGCGACTGGATCAAATTTCTTGATCAGCATCTTTTCAGGCATGTTGCGCTTGTTTTTGGTCGTTGTGTAGAAATGACCCGTTCCAGCGCTGGACTCGAGTTTGATCTTTTCGCGTGCACCTTTTGCCATGATGGGCTCCTATTAAGCGACTTCGCCGCGTGCGCGCAGATCAACCAGCACGACATCGATGCCGAGTTTGTCAATTGTGCGGATGGCGTTTGTGGAAACGCGCAGGCGAATCCAGCGGTTTTCGCTCTCAACCCAGAAACGACGTGACTGCAGGTTTGGCAGAAAACGACGCTTTGTCTTGTTGTTAGCGTGTGAAACGTTGTTGCCCACCATGGGCTTTTTTCCAGTAACTTGGCATACGCGTGCCATAGCTGCACCTTTAAATATTCAGAATCGGGTAGTCTGCCATTCTAATACGAAATCGGTCCTTAAAGCAAGTCGCTGCAAGAATCTGTGCAGTATGCCCCTTGTAACTGTTGCATTTTCAGGCGCGTCTGGCCAAGCCACCTATGAGCCAGGCCAACGTTGTACAGCCACCCATGATCAGGGTGAGTGGCAGCGGGCCATGTGTGGAGGCCAGACTGACAAGAAATCCGGCCAGCGCCCCGCATGAGATCGTAAACGTGCCCAGCATGGCAGAGCCCGAACCCAGGCGATGCCCTTGCTCAGCCAGCGCCATGGCGGCCGAGTTCGGACCGACAAATCCCTGACTAAACATAAAGCAGATCATGCAGAGCATGAGCAAAGGGAGTGTAATCAGACCTGTCAATGTCAGCAATAGGGCACTGAGTCCCGCCACCATCATGGCACGCAGTGCCCAGGGCAATATCTTATCGGGACGATGGGTCTTGAGCAGCCGGGCGCTGAGCTGTGAACCGAGAATCAGGCTGGTGGCATTCATTCCGAACAGATAGCCGTAGTGTTGCGCGGAAATCCCGAAATATTCGATAAAGAGCAGGGGAGAGGCCACGATATAACCGAACATGGTGGCCGAGCCCATCCCCCCAGAGATGGCGTAGGCGGTAAAACGTCGGTCGCGCATCAGGCCCCAATAGGTGCGCAGAATGTTGCCCCAGCTGAGCAGGGTGACACGAGCAGGATCAAGTGACTCGACCATCACTTTTGATACCGTGAGCAACAAAATGATTGCAGCGACCGTAATGAATCCGAAAATCCCTCTCCAGCCAGTCAGCGTCAGGAGCTGTCCGCCGATCAGTGGGGCCAGAATGGGTGCAACTCCCATAATCAGCATGAGCATAGAGAGTGCGCGAGCAGCTTCCTGGGTGTTGTAGTGATCGCGCACCACCGCACGCGAGATGACCATGCCTGCTGCGCCGCCCATTGCCTGAGCCAGCCGGCATAGGGTGAGGATTTCGACATTCGGTGCCAGTGCACAGCCCGCTGAGGCAACGATATAGAGTGCCAAGGCACCGTAAAGCGGAGGTTTGCGTCCGTAACGGTCTGCCAGCGGACCATAAAAAAGTTGTGACAGCGCCATCCCGATGAGGTAGACCGCCAGCGTGCGCTCCACCTGGCTGGCCGTTGCATCCAGTCCCTGCGCGATGGCAGGAAAAGCAGGCAAATACATATCAATGGATACGGGACCAATGGCGGTCAGGGCACCCATGAGGATCAGCCAGCCGGGCAAACCCATTGCATTGAGCTTCGAAGACATGAGTTTCCTGAAAAAACGCAAACTTTAAATAAAGTACGGCAGCATTTGCTTGCGTACTGACAGGGATCATTGCGAGTGAAATGTATCACGCAGGATCACGTGTTTCATTCAGATTGATCTGATGCGCGGCAAATATTGCCGTTCAGGGCGGGGAGGATGTCAATCAAAAGGTTTGCATGAATGAAAAAATCCGATACAGTAAGCCTAAGCCTATCTTGCTGGGAGCGCCGACATGAATCCATTAATCGCCACTGTTGAAAAAAAGCTTGCCACGCTTCCTGTCAAGATACGCGTTCAGTTGCCTGACGGGACCAGTCTGGGTGCAC
>CANBUF010000183.1 GCA_947372575.1 Alcaligenaceae bacterium
TTTGATAAGCTCAAATCCGTTTCGCGTGGCTATGCCTCGATGGATTATGAATTCAAAGAGTACCGTGCAGCCGATGTGGTCAAGGTTGATCTCTTAATTAACACCGACAAGGTCGATGCATTGTCGGTGATTTGTCATCGTGCCAATGCGCGTTACCGTGCCCGGGATGTTGTGACAAAAATGCGTGAGCTGATTCCGCGTCAGATGTATGACGTCGTGATTCAAGCTGCCATCGGTGCCGAAATCATTGCCCGTGAAAACGTCAAAGCCCTGCGTAAGAACGTGCTGGCCAAATGCTACGGTGGTGATATCAGCCGCAAGAAAAAACTGCTTGAAAAGCAGAAGGCCGGTAAAAAGCGCATGAAGCAAGTCGGCAGTGTTGAAATCCCGCAAGAAGCCTTCCTGGCGATCCTGCAAGTTGATAGCTAATCCTGGTCCATCGTTTGTGATGTCGCGACCGTATCTAAGGCAGTGTTGATGAGCTGGAATTTTGCCCTGATTTTATTTGTATTGCTGGTTGTTACCGGTATCGTCTGGACGATGGATCGGTTCTGGCTGCGACGTGCGCGTGCCCAGCGTGTGGCCGATGCCTTGACGCTCGCACGGCCGAGCTGGTCAGGATTGCCTGCAACAGAAATTCAGTCTCGCGAAGAGCAGATTCGCTACGATCTGGGTCGCATGCCCTGGTGGGTCGAGTATGGTGTCAGCTTCTTTCCTGTCATTTTGTTTGTGTTTGTTCTGCGCTCGTTTATTGTTGAGCCGTTCCGGATCCCTTCGGGTTCGATGCTGCCGACCTTGCAATCAGGCGATCTGATTCTTGTGAATAAATTCACATACGGCTTGCGTTTGCCGGTTCTGGACACCAAGATTATTCCGGTTGGTTCGCCAGCACGAGGCGATGTGATGGTGTTTCGTTACCCTGTAGATCCTTCGGTGGATTACATCAAGCGCGTGGTAGGTTTGCCAGGAGACGAAATCGCCTATCTTGATAAAAAGCTTTTTATTAACGGTAAAGAAGTTCCGCGCAAGCGGGATGGCGAGTATTTTGAGCCGGATCGTGTGGCATATACGGCACAGTACACTGAACAGCTTGGTGATGTGTCGCACGAAATACTGTTAGATGAAGGGAAATCGCAGGACTTAGGCCCAATTGCGAACTTTCCATATCGTGAAAAGTGTGAATATCTGCGGAATGGTATTCGATGTAACGTGCCTGCCGGTGTTTACTTTATGATGGGTGATAACCGTGACAATAGCCTGGACAGTCGCTATTGGGGATTTGTCCCAGAGGCCAATATCGTGGGCCGTGCATTCTTTATCTGGATGAATTTTGGCAGTCTGGGTCGTATTGGTCCATTTCACTAATTCATTCAATATTTTTATTTTTTTGATTTCAATTTAATGTCTTTTGCTGCACTAGAAACCTCGCTTGGATATAAGTTTTTAAAGCCCGCTTTGCTTGAGCAGGCATTGACACATCGCAGCCACGGCGCACGCCATAACGAGCGACTTGAGTTCCTGGGTGATTCAGTGCTGAGCGTGGCTGTAGCCGCTCTACTCTTTAATCATTACGGCACCCTGGACGAGGGCGACCTCTCGCGTGTGCGCGCCAATCTGGTCAAACAGGCTTCGCTGGCTGACATTGCCCAAAAACTCGATCTCTCACGGTTTTTGCGACTCGGTGAGGGCGAGCTCAAAAGTGGTGGTTTTCGTCGTCCATCGATTCTTGCAGATACCTTTGAAGCGGTATTGGCCGCTGTCTATCTTGATGGTGGTTTCAGTGCGGCGCAGGCTCTGGTCGAGCGGCTCTACATCCCTATCCTCGAAAGCGTGGATCCACTAACGCTCGGCAAAGACGCAAAGACCTTATTGCAGGAGTTCTTGCAAAGCCGCAAATTGGCATTGCCTGTCTACAGTGTGGTGGCCACCCATGGCGCAGCACATAGTCAACAATTTGAAGTGGAATGTTCGATTCCGACTTTTGATATCAAAGTCGTTGCCGCGGGCTCGAGCCGGCGCGCAGCAGAGCAGTCAGCTGCAAAATTAGCGCTCGAGGGTGCAGAGGCTGCCAGCCCTGCACTAGCAAAAAAGCGTTCAACACGGGCGCGTAAAACGGCACAACTTACGCTGCCGGTTGCGGTTGCCCAGGAGCTTAAATGACAGAAACAGCACACCGCTGTGGTTATATCGCAGTAGTTGGTCGTCCCAACGTTGGCAAGTCAACTCTGACCAATGCATTGATCGGATCCAAAATCACGATTGTTTCGCGTAAAGCACAGACGACGCGCCATCGTATTCAAGGTGTTCTGACACGCGAACACGAGCAGTTTGTGTTTGTGGATACGCCGGGTTTTCAGACCCGTCACGGCGGTGCCATGAATGTCATGATGAATCGCGTGGTGACACAAACTCTCGCCGACGTCGATGTGGTGCTGTTTGTCGTTGAGGCCGGCAAGTGGTCGCCGGGCGATGCAAAATTATTGTCTTTGTTGCACAATCCAGAGCGCACGATTCTGGTGATCAGCAAAATCGATCAGATTAAAAATCGTGATGCCCTCTATCCCTTTGTCTCCAAAATTACCGCGCTCTATAACTTTGCTGCCATCGTGCCGGTGAGTTCAACCAAGCGTCATCAGCTTGATCAGTTGCTCGAAGAAGTCGCTAAACGTCTCCCCGAAAACGAAGCCTTTTATGAAGCCGATACGCTGACAGACCGGCCGATGCGATTTATCGCAGCAGAGCTGATCCGCGAAAAAATCTTCCGTCTGGTGGGTGACGAGTTACCTTATGGTTGTACCGTTCTCATCGAACAATGGGACGAAACAGCAAAGGGCGTGGCGATTGCAGCCTGCGTCATTGTTGAGCGCGAAAGCCATCGTCCGATTTTGCTGGGTGTGGGTGGCTCGCACATGAAGCGTATCGCCTCCGAGGCACGCCAGGATATGGCCAAACTGATGGATAAACCTGTTCACCTTGAGGTCTATATCAAGGTGCGCAAGGGCTGGGCAGACAAAGCCGCCAGCCTGCGCGATCTGGGTTATGAGTAGACGCGTATTACGCGTACTCGACTCGCCAGGCTATGTGCTGCATGCATCGGCCTGGCGCGAAACCTCACTGATTGTCCAGATTTTCTCCAGAGATCACGGCTGGGTCACCATGGTGGCTAAGGGTGCCAAGCGCCCGCATTCGATCTTACGTTCCGCTTTGTCCGTTTTTCAGCCCTTACTGTTGTCCTGGACAGGCTCGGGTGAGGTCAAAACTCTCACGCGTGCTGAATGTGCGGGTGTGCATCCTTTGGCGGGTCCCGCGTTGATGTCCTGCTGGTACATGAACGAATTATTATTCCGTTTGTTGCCGCATGAAGACTCCCACCCCGCGCTGTTTGATGCCTACGTGATTGCGTTGCAACGGCTTGCGGCGGGTCAGTCTGCTGCCGGCGAGTTGCGACGGTTTGAATGGATTTTGTTGCAAGAGTCCGGTTATGGACTGGATGAAGAGGAGCCAGACTTTACCGATGTGTCGGCAGAACCCGAACTCAGGCTCAGATTGCGCGAAAGGCTCTCAGCTCACCTGGCAGGAAAACCTCTGGCAACGCGGCAAGTCCTGATGTCGTTGCAGCGCTACCAGGCGGCTAAAGCCTAGTCCGGTCTTTTTCTAGTCTGAGCCTGACTGATCAGCCGAGACTTTCGTCTAGTCTGAGTTTTTCAAGATTTACGCAGTCAGCACCGCACGCCCTGTGACCTTGCCCTGACGTAACGAAGTCAGCACAGCATCAGCCTCTGCGAGTGGGTGCGTGTGGACAGGGATTGGCGTGATCTTGCCGGTACGAACAAGTTCCATCAGGTCGCGCATCTCTTGCAATGATCCTGTGTAGCTGCCCAGGATTTGCAAGGCTTTCATTGGAATGAATGCGATTGGCCAGGGAGCCGCACCACCAAACAAACCGACGATTACGAGCTTGCCACCTTTGATCAATATGTCAAAAGCAAGTCCTGTAGTTGAGGGCGCACCGACCAGGTCAATCACTGCCTGGACAAGTTTGCCACCATTGGCCTTGATGATCTGCTGGGCAGCATCAGGCGCTGCACCATCGATCGCAGCAAGAGCGCCAGCGTCAAGTGCTGCCTGACGCTTGGCAGGATCAATATCTACAACGATGGCGCCCGCGCCACCCTGCGCCTGAACCAGTGCCAGGCACATCAGACCCAAACCACCCGCACCCATGATGACCACTGGATGTTTTTGGAAGGTTTTTGCGCCCACTTTATTCAGCGCGCTATAGGTGGTGATGCCTGAGCAGGCGTAGGGGGCAATCATGGCAGGATCAAGATCGCCGATATCCAGCAGGTATTTGGCATCTGGGACCAGGATATGGTCTGCATAGCCACCATCTCGATGCACGCCCAGATACTGAGGTGCTGCGCAGTGGTTGTCCAGATGGTCTTCGACGCAAGCCGGGCATTTGCCACAACCGATCCATGGATAGACCAGGTAGTTTTTACCAAGCGTGATACCTGTGGCCTCTGGACCCATCGCCACCGCAGTACCAGCGGTTTCGTGACCCATGGTCATGGGGAGTTTAATGCCGCGATCTTTCAGTGAAAGAGTGCGGCCATTGCCCAGGTCGTAGCCACCTTCCCAGAAGTGAATGTCGCTGTGACAGACACCTGCTGCGCGCACTTCTACCAATACTTCCTTACCTTTAGGTGTTGGGGTCGGTTGTTCGACTAACTGGAGTGCGGATTTGAAATCGACGACGCAATAGCATTTCATATTTTTATCTCCTTGATTAAATAAGTTCGCCTAACCATATCGAAGGTTCACTTATCAAAGTTTGCTGATTGATTTTTTTATTAAGTTGAATTACATGACCAGTTCAATCAGGCGCGGTCCTTTTTCTTTGGCTGCAATTCTAAGTTCTTTTGCGAGTGCCTCAAGTGTGGTGACCTGTACACCTGGCATGCCGTGACCTTTTGCAATCGCGACAAAATCCAGATGAGGTGTATCCAGATCTAGCATGCGCGCAGCACTCACGCCGGGTGCTGGTCCGCCCATGTTTGCGAGCTCTCCACGCAGGATGCGATACGTGCGGTTGGCACAGATCACGACGGTGACATCG
>CANBUF010000184.1 GCA_947372575.1 Alcaligenaceae bacterium
CGCTTACGATTGAACATGGTGAGTTTTTTGCCTTGCTCGGCCCAAACGGCGCGGGGAAAACCTCCCTGATCTCGATCCTAGCGGGTCTGTCTCGCGCAACCAGCGGGCACGCGAGCGTCTGTGGCTTTGATGTCACGCGGGATTATCAGCAGGCGCGACGTTCGCTTGGCGTGGTGCCACAAGAGCTTGTTTACGACCCCTTCTTTACCGTTCGGGAAACCCTGCGAATCCAGTCTGGCTATTTTGGCTTTCGCCATAATGACGACTGGATTGATGAGATCCTTGCCAACCTGGGTTTATCGGACAAAGCGGACACAAACATGCGTGCGCTCTCTGGTGGCATGAAGAGACGTGTACTGGTGGCGCAGGCGCTCGTGCATCGCCCCCCCGTCATTGTGCTCGACGAACCCACCGCTGGTGTCGATGTAGACTTGCGCCGCAGTCTCTGGGAATTTATTTCACGCTTGAATAAAGAAGGTCACACCATTCTCCTGACCACACACTATCTCGAAGAAGCTGAAACACTTTGCGGCCGAATCGCGATGCTCAAACGTGGACAAATCGTAGCACTAGACACCACACAGGCATTGCTTGCACGTGTGGGTGGGGGCAATCTTGAAGCCGCCTTTGTGCAGATCATGAATGATGACTCGTCTGCAGCCCTCGGGAGCCTGGCATGAGCACACCCATTTTAAAAGCGCGTCCTGGTGCGGGATCTGGTTTTCCAACACTACTGGGCAAGGAACTGCTGCGCTTCTGGAAAGTCAGTTTTCAGACAATTGCCGCGCCAGTCATTACAGCCCTGCTCTACCTGGTGATCTTTGCACAGGTGTTGCAGGATCGCATCCAGGTATATGGCTCTGTTCCTTACACGGCATTCCTGATACCAGGATTGATGATGATGAGCATGTTGCAAAATGCCTTTGCAAATCCTTCTTCTTCCATGATCCAAAGCCGGGTCACCGGCAACCTCGTCTTTATGTTGCTCCCACCGCTGACACACCGCGAAATATTCAGCGCCTATGTACTGGCCGCCATCATTCGTGGGTTGGCTGTCGGCTGCTGCGTTTGGTTCGTATCACTATATTTCATCCCACTGCCCGTCAAAGAACCCATATGGGCCCTGATTTTTGCGGTGCTTTCCTGCGGGATCATGGCCATTATGGGATTGATCGCAGGCTTGACCTCCGAAAAATTCGATCAGCTGGCCGCGTTCCAGAATTTTTTAATCATGCCTGCTACATTTCTATCTGGCGTGTTTTATTCCGTGCACTCCTTGCCCGCTTTCTGGCAACACGTCACGCACTGGAATCCGCTTTTCTATACGATCGACGGCTTTCGCTATGGCTTTTTTGGCGTAGCAGACGTATCCCCCTGGCATAGCCTGGCGGTCGTAGCAGGCGTTTTTGTAGCGCTCGCCCTGTTTGCCTTAAGGGTGCTTGCGAGCGGCTACAAGCTCAGAACCTAGCACGCTGATTTATTTAAATACCTATCAAGGACATCTCCGCATTATGTTGCCCACACCAGAAGATATCCGTGCATATATTGCAGCGGGTCTGCCTTGCGAACACCTTGAAGTGTCCGGAGACGGCTCGCACTTCGAAGCCATCATTGTGAGTCCCGCCTTTGAAGGCAAGCGCCCAATTGCAAGACATCAATTGGTCTACAGCGTTCTGGGCGACCGGATGAAGCAGGAAATCCACGCCTTGTCCATGCGCACCCTCACGCCCGAAGAATTCAAGGCCAGTTGTTAATGGATAAGTTGCGCATCCTGGGCGGCACGCCTCTGCGTGGTGAAGTCAGTATTTCTGGTGCTAAGAATGCAGCGTTGCCGATTTTGTGTGCAGGCCTGTTGACAGCCGACACCGTGACGCTATCCAATGTTCCGAAGCTCAATGATATTTCGACCACACTCAAGCTACTCGGCCAGCTTGGCGTCAAGACCACACGCAACGCAGATGACAGTGTCAGCATCACGGCCGATCAAGTCTCCACACTGGAGGCACCTTATGAGCTTGTCAAAACCATGCGCGCCTCAATCCTGGTGCTCGGGCCACTGCTCGCGCGTTTTGGCGAAGCACGTGTGAGCCTGCCCGGTGGCTGTGCGATTGGCCAGCGTCCAGTCGATCAGCATATTCAGGGACTGGCTGCACTCGGTGCAGACATCAAGATTGAACACGGTTTTGTTGTCGCACGCGCCAAACGTCTGAAAGGCGCAGTGGTGCGCACGGACATGGTGACCGTCACCGGCACGGAAAACCTGATGATGGCAGCGGTGCTTGCTGAAGGCCAGACCACCCTTGAGAATGCTGCGCGCGAACCTGAAGTCATTGATCTTGCCGAGCTCTTGATCAAGATGGGCGCAAAGATCACTGGGCATGGCACCGATCGCATCGTGATTGAAGGCGTCAGCAGTTTGCATGGCGCGACGCACCACGTCATTGCCGATCGTATTGAAGCAGGTAGCTTTCTCTGTGCTGTTGGCGCGGCTGGCGGCAATATCATGTTGCGCAATGCCGCGCCGCAAACCATGGGTGCGACGTTGGCCAAACTCCAGGAAGCCGGCTTGCAGATTAAATGTGGTGACGACTGGATTGAAGCCAGTATGTCTGGAAGGCCCAAAGCAGTCGATATGCGCACCCACGAATATCCTGGCTTCGCCACAGATATGCAGGCACAGCTGATGGCACTCAATGCGCTGGCTGAAGGCACCTCTGTGATTGTTGAAACCATTTTTGAAAATCGTTATATGCATGTGCAGGAGCTCCGTCGACTTGGTGCACATATTGATATCGATGGCCATACTGCCGTTGTGCGCGGCGTGAACAAACTATCGGGGGCTACAGTCATGGCGACAGACTTGCGCGCCTCGGCCAGTCTGGTGATAGCCGGATTGGCTGCCGAAGGTGAAACATTCGTCGAACGGATTTATCATCTGGACCGTGGCTATGAGCGCATGGAACACAAATTGCGACTTCTTGGTGCCAACATTGAACGTACGACAAGCTGAAGGAATTTTCATGAGCACAGACGTGCGCACGCGCCCGCTGACCATGGCCCTGTCGAAAGGGCGCATTTTTGAAGAGACTCTGCCGTTACTCCAGGCAGCAGGGATCGAGGTCACCGAAAATCCGGAGCAATCCCGTAAACTCATCATTGAGACCAGTGACCCGAACTTACGGTTGATCATTGTGCGCGCCTCGGACGTTCCCACCTACGTCGAATATGGCGCTGCGGATCTGGGGATTGCTGGCAAAGACGTGCTCATTGAACACGCAGCCCACCATCCAGGCGGACTGTATCAGCCGATCGATTTGAATATCGCCAAATGTCGCCTGGCAGTCGCCGTCAAAAATGGCTTTGACTACGCCTCAGCTGTGCGTCAGGGCGCTCGTTTGCGGGTGGCAACTAAATACACCGAAGCTGCGCGCGAACATTTCGCGGCCAAGGGCGTGTACGTCGATCTCATCAAGCTCTATGGCTCCATGGAGCTCGCACCGCTCGTAGGCCTGGCCGACGCCATCGTTGATCTGGTATCCACAGGTAATACCCTCAAAGCAAACGATCTGGTGGCTGTCGAGGACATCATGCCGATTTCCTCACGCCTGGTAGTCAATCGCGCTGCACTCAAGACCCGTCAGTCCGAATTACAACCTATTCTGGATGCTTTTGAACGTGCCAGCCGTCCGGCTGTGGCATGATCTGGATCCACCAGAATACTTTTACCCTCCTCTAAGAGGGGAATACATCATATGGCCATCTTGTCCCGCCTGAACTCCAGTAACCTGGATTTTGATCAAAAACTGACTGCGCTCCTGACTGTTGATGCCGAGCAGGACGACGCCATCGAAGCCGCCTGTGCGCGTATTCTTCATGATGTACGCACGCAAGGTGATGCAGCACTCCTGCGCTACACGCAGCAATTTGACAAAGTTGCGCTGGACAGCGTTGCAGCCCTCGAAATTCCACGTTCAGAGTGGCTGGCTGCTCTGGCGGCTCTGCCCACGGCACAACGTGAGGCACTTGAGACCGCCGCCGAACGGGTGCGCAGCTATCACGTGCACCAGCGTCAGGAAAGCTGGTCGTATGTCGAACCTGATGGAACACGCCTGGGCCAACAGATCACGCCGCTGGATCGCGTCGGTCTATACGTACCGGGTGGCAAGGCCGCCTATCCTTCGTCGGTGCTGATGAATGCCATCCCCGCCAAAGTCGCAGGGGTCAAAGAGGTCATCATGGTGACCCCTACTCCGGGCGGGCTGCGCAACCAGATGGTACTCGCGGCCGCTGCGATTGCAGGGGTGGATCGCGTATTCGCCATTGGCGGTGCGCAAGCTGTTGGTGCTCTAGCCTACGGCACGGCGACGATACCCGCTGTGGACAAGATTGTAGGGCCCGGCAACGCCTATGTCGCATCGGCTAAACGTCGTGTATTCGGTACCGTTGGTATCGACATGATCGCGGGTCCGAGCGAAATCCTCATCATCTGCGATGGCAAGACTCCACCAGACTGGATTGCGATGGATCTATTCTCCCAGGCAGAACATGATGAACTCGCCCAGGCGATTCTCCTGTGTCCGGATGCGGCATACCTTGATCAAGTTGAACAGTCAATTTCCAGACTCCTCCCGACTATGCCTCGCGCTGAAATTATCGCGACCAGCTTGCGTGATCGTGGTGCATTGATCCAAGTTCGCGATCTGCAAGAAGCCTGTGACATCAGCAACCGCATTGCACCCGAACACCTCGAAGTATCGACCGAGGCACCCGACGAGTGGCTTGCGCACATCCGCCACGCAGGAGCAATTTTTATGGGGCGACACAGCTCCGAATCACTGGGTGATTACTGTGCCGGTCCGAACCATGTTTTGCCAACCTCACGTACAGCACGCTTTTCATCGCCGCTCGGGGTCTACGATTTTCAAAAGCGCTCGAGCCTGATCCACGTATCGCCTGCCGGCGCGCAGACACTGGGCAAGATCGCCAACGAACTCGCCATGGGTGAAGGTCTGCAGGCACATGCCGCCAGTGCGGCATTCCGACTGAATCAGACATAAATTATCCACACATCACACACCACCCACTTAAATTCCGGGCAAACGACCCGGACCACC
>CANBUF010000185.1 GCA_947372575.1 Alcaligenaceae bacterium
GGACGGCGAACGCTTCATGGAGCGTTATGCACCGACTCTGAAAGACCTGGCACCACGTGACTTCGTATCACGCTGTATGGATCAGGAAATTAAAGAAGGTCGTGGTTGTGGGCCAGATGGTGCTTATGTGCACCTTAAGCTGGATCACCTCGGCGCAGATGTGATTCACAAACGCCTGCCTTCGATTCTTGAAATCGGACAGAAATTTGCAAACGTTGACGCAACCAAAGAACCGATCCCTGTTGTTCCAACCATTCACTATCAGATGGGCGGGATTCCGGCCAACTACAATGGTCAGGTTGTGACATGGGATGGCGGTCAAAGCAAGATCGTCAATGGTCTGTATGCAATTGGTGAATGTGCTGCAGTATCCGTGCACGGTGCAAATCGTCTGGGTACGAATTCGCTGCTTGACTTGATTGTGTTTGGACGTGCTTCCGGCAACCATATCGTTGCTGCACATACTGAGCACAAACTCACACACAAGCCATTGCCTCAGGCTTCAGTTGATTATTCGATCGATCGCGTCAATAAGCTCGAAGCACGTACATCGGGCGAAAAAACTCAGGTTGTTGGTAACGAAATCCGTAATGCCATGCAACAACATTGTGGCGTATTCCGGACTGTTGCCACGCTTAAGGAAGGCGTCGCCAAGATCGATGCACTGGCCGATAAGGTTGCCAACATCGCGTTCAACGACAAGTCCAAAGTGTTTAACACTGCACGGATCGAAGCCCTTGAGCTCAGCAACATGATTGAAGTCGCTCGTTCGACGATTCATTCTGCTGCAGCGCGTCTGGAAAGTCGTGGTGCGCATGCACTTGACGATCATCCAACGCGTGACGATGACAACTGGATGAAGCACACGCTATGGTATTCGAGCGACAATCGTCTCGAGTACAAGCCCGTTCAATTGCAACCGCTCACCGTCGAAAGCTTCCCGCCCAAGTCGCGGACCTTCTAAGTCAGAATTTCTGGATACCCAATCATGAGCACAAAGCGCATCGTGAAGTTTGAAATTTACCGCTACGATCCTGATAAGGATGAGCGTCCGTACATGCAAAAGCTCGACGTCGAGTTACAGCCAACTGACAAGATGTTGCTTGATGCGCTGATTCGCATCAAGATGGATGTCGATGATAGTCTGGCACTGCGTCGTTCATGTCGTGAGGGCGTCTGTGGTTCGGATGCCATGAACATCAACGGCAAAAACGGTCTGGCTTGCACCACCAACATGCTCGAACTCAAAGAGCCCGTGGTGTTGCGTCCCTTGCCCGGTTTGCCAGTCATTCGTGACCTGATCGTCGACATGACGCAGTTCTTTAATCAGTATCACTCGATCAAGCCCTATCTGATTAACGATAGTCAGCCTCCCGAGAAAGAGCGTCTGCAGACACCTGCTGCGCGCGAAGAACTCGATGGCTTGTATGAGTGTATTCTGTGTGCCTGCTGTTCGACCTCGTGCCCTTCATTCTGGTGGAATCCCGATAAATTCGTCGGCCCAGCAGGCCTGTTGCAAGCGTATCGTTTTATTGCCGATACACGCGATCAGGCTACCGAAGATCGACTCGACAATCTTGAAGATCCATATCGCTTGTTCCGTTGCCACACAATTATGAATTGTGTGGACGTGTGTCCAAAAGGTCTGAATCCATCCAAGGCAATTGGCAAGATCAAAGAGATGCTGGTTCGTCGTTCCGTATAAGCAGCTCCTCCCGTCTGGCTTCAATTTGCCTAGCAAGTTGAAGTCCAGACTGTTTTTTTGGTGTTAGATAGATCCGGCCAGATCGGGTTGCATAAGGGCAGTGATGGGAAAGTTAACAGATCAGGATCGCGTGAGACTGCGTTGGCGTGCAAGGCGCGGACTCCTAGAAAATGATTTGATCATTACGCGTTACCTGGATGCTTTTGAAACAGAACTGACCGATGTAGAAGTTGGTGCGCTGACCCAGTTGTTTGAACTGGGCGATAACGAATTGCTAGACCTGCTGTTGGCACGCGCTGAGCCTGAGGGCGCTCTTGACCGACCCGCCGTGCGAGATGTACTTCAACAGATCCGCGCGCTTTGAATTTAACTGAAGGAATGATTGATGAAACTGTCAGATAAAAAAGCTACGCTCTCGTTTTCGGATGGATCCCCCTCCGTTGACTTTCCCGTTTATGACGGTACCGTTGGTCCGCAGGTAATCGACATCCGTAAGCTCTATGGTCAAACCGGTATGTTTACCTATGACCCAGGCTTTATGTCTACCGCGGCATGCTCATCAAGCATTACCTACATTGATGGCGACAAGGGCGAGCTGCTGTATCGTGGCTACCCCATTGAGCAACTCGCGGTCAATTGCGACTTTATGGATATCTGCTATCTGATCCTGAATGGCGATTTGCCAGATGGCGGTCAGAAAAAACAATTTGACGATCTAGTGACACACCACACGATGGTCAACGAGCAGATGCAGTTCTTTCTGCGTGGCTTTCGCCGCGATGCACACCCGATGGCTGTGCTGACAGGTCTGGTCGGTGCCTTGTCCGCGTTCTACCATGACTCAAACGACATCACCAACCCTCGCCACCGCGATGTGTCGGCGATTCGGCTGATTGCCAAGATGCCAACGCTTGTTGCGATGGCCTATAAGTATTCACAGGGTCAGCCTTACGTCTATCCGCAAAACAATCTGTCATACACAGGCAATTTCCTGCGCATGATGTTTGCAACGCCTTGCGAAGAATATGTCGTCAACCCAGTGGTTGAACGTGCGCTGGATCGTATTTTCATTCTGCATGCAGACCACGAGCAAAACGCTTCGACTTCAACAGTGCGTTTGTGCGGTTCGTCAGGTACCAATCCGTTTGCAGCGATTGCAGCTGGTGTGGCGTGCTTGTGGGGTCCCGCACACGGTGGCGCCAATGAAGCTTGCCTCCAGATGCTCGAAGACCTGCAGGCTAAAGGTGGCTTGTCCGTCGTGGCTGAGTTCATGGAACAGGTCAAGGACAAGAACTCAGGCGTGCGCCTGATGGGTTTCGGTCACCGTGTCTACAAGAACTACGACCCGCGTGCAAAACTCATGCAAGAAACATGCAAGGAAGTTCTTGCATCGCTAGGTCTTGAGAATGATCCGTTGTTCAAGCTCGCCATGGAAGTCGAGCGTATTGCGCTTGAGGATCCTTACTTTGTCGAGCGTAAACTCTATCCGAACGTTGACTTTTATTCGGGTATTGTGCAGCGCGCGATTGGTGTTCCGACCTCACTGTTCACTGCCATTTTTGCACTCGCACGTACAGTAGGCTGGATCGCACAATGGAACGAAATGATCTCTGATCCAGAATATAAGATTGGTCGCCCACGTCAGTTGTTTGAAGGTTCAGTCGCACGCGATATGCCTGCTTCTAAACGTAAAAAATAATCGACGGATGTGGGGGTGTGAGTGGATGTGCTTTGATGTGTCCACTTAAATAATTTGTTGATCTGCTGATCGTGAGCAGTCGTAAAAAAGGACAGCCAGGCTGTCCTTTTTACTATGTGCGCCCACATTCTGGGCGCACATTTAGTAGTGAGCGATTTACCGCTTTTCTGCTTCCATCTGTGCATTGACAACGGCCAGTGCTGTCATGTTCACAACACGCCTGACAGTGGCACTTGTTGTGAGGATGTGCACCGGACGCGCTGCCCCCAGTAACACAGGACCCATCGCCACCCCGTTACTGCCCGTCATCTTGAGTAGGTTGTACGTGACATTGCCTGTATCCAGGTTTGGCGTGATCAGCAGGTTCGCACTTCCTTTGAGCGTGCTGTCAGGATAGCTTGCTAACCGGATGCTTTCGGACAGAGCGGAGTCGGCATGCATCTCGCCATCCACCTCCAGACCCGGTGAGCGCTCTGCGATGAGTTTGCGTGCCAATGCCATCTTGCGTGAGGAGTCGGTCGGACGACTGCCAAAGTTTGAATGCGACAGCAGCGCGACCTTAGGCACAAGACCAAAGCGCCGCACTTCCTGCGCCGCCTGAACGGTCATGTCTGCGACTTGTTCTGCGCTCGGATCTATGTTGACGTGGGTGTCACAAATGAAGAGTGTCTGATCGGGCAGCATCAGCACATTCATCGCAGCAAAGGTCGAGACCCCAGGCTTGAGCCCGATGACGTCCGACACATATTTCAGCTGATTGTCAAAACTGCTGCTCATGCCGCACAACAAAGCATCGCCATCGCCGCGCTTGAGCAACAAGACGCCAATCAAGGTGTTGTGTTTGCGCACCATGGCTTTGGCAATTGTTGGCGTGACACCTTCGCGACCTTTGATACGGTAGTACTCAGTCCACGCTTCGGTAAATCTTGCGTCATCCTCTGGGTCGACAATCTCGAAGTTCTTGCCCGCTTCGAGTCGCAAGCCCATCTTTTGGATGCGCATGTTAATGACTGCCGGACGGCCAATCAGAATCGGCTGTGCAATTTTTTCGTCTGCTACGGTCTGTGCTGCACGCAGTACGCGTTCATCTTCTCCATCTGCATAGATCACACGCTTGGGAGCACGTTTAGCCTGGCTAAACAACGGGCTCATCAGTTGACCCGAGTGATAGACCATCGCTTGCAGTTTTTCGCGATAGGCGGCCATATCCTGGATCGGACGGCGCGCAACACCAGAGTCGGCAGCGGCTTGGGCGACGGCTGGCGCGATCATCATGATCAGCCGAGGATCGAACGGTTTGGGAATAATGTACTCAGGACCAAAGGTCAGATCCTGGCCTGCGTAGGCCTGGGCGACTTCGTCGCTCTGTTCGGCTTCGGTGAGTTCGGCAATGGCTTTGACGCAAGCCAGTTTCATCTCTTCTGTGATGCGGCTGGCACCGCAGTCCAAGGCACCCCGGAAAATGAACGGGAAGCACAGAACGTTATTCACCTGGTTCGGATAGTCAGAACGACCCGTCGCGATAATGCAGTCGGGGCGAGCCGCTTTCGCTATTTCGGGACGAATTTCCGGTTCTGGATTGGCCAGAGCGAGAATCAGTGGTGTGACGGCCATGCTCTTGACCATCTCGGCGTTGACAACACCAGCAGCCGAACAACCCAGAAACACGTCTGCACCAGCCATGGCATCAGCTAGCGT
>CANBUF010000186.1 GCA_947372575.1 Alcaligenaceae bacterium
GCAGAAATGAGCTTACTGACCGAGTTATTCACGAGCACCTGCGACTGGCGAATTTCCAGCCTGGGCTGGATGTACACCTTATTCTTTGTGCTACTTGGCTCCTCTGCCGCTATCTGGGGCGGCTGGCTTGAACGAGCAGGCCCCCGTAAAGCGGGTGTGGTCTCGGCCTTGTGCTGGTGTGGTGGCTTAATCATTTCGGCCATTGGCGTGCAGGTGCATCAGCTTTGGATGCTGTGGGTTGGCTCCGGGATTATTGGAGGCGTCGGACTCGGGCTGGGCTACATCTCACCCGTCTCGACACTGATCAAATGGTTCCCGGATCGTCGCGGCATGGCAACCGGCATGGCGATCATGGGTTTTGGAGGCGGCGCACTGGTCGGCTCACCGCTGGCCGCAGAACTGATGAAACACTTTGCCTCACCCACGAGCGTAGGCGTTTCACAAACCTTTATCGTCATGGCTGTCATTTACTTTGCCTTCATGATGGCTGGTGCACTCACCTACCGTATTCCCCCGAGTGGCTGGAAGCCCGAGGGCTGGGTCATCCCTGCCGCACAAGCCAACAATGCAATGATTACGCAAAATCATGTGCATGTCAGCAAGGTCTGGGGCATCCCTCAGTTCTGGCTGATCTGGATGGTGCTGTGCATGAACGTCAGTGCAGGTATTGGCGTGATCGGTATGGCGAGTCCGATGTTGCAGGAAGTATTTGGTGGCAATTTGATTGGCGTAGCCAAGAAATTCGGTGAGCTCGATGCCAAGGAACTTGCCGCAGTTGGACTGATTGCGGCCGGTTTTGCGGCCCTGATTAGTTTGTTTAATATTGGCGGGCGCTTTGTCTGGGCGAGTTTCTCTGACAAACTCGGTCGCAAAATGACTTACGTCGTGTTCTTTGTACTGGGTGGCTTGCTCTACGCGAGCATTCCGCTGAGCGCTGCTGCAGGTAACAAACTCATGTTTGTTGCCGCGGTATGCATCATCCTGAGTATGTATGGCGGTGGCTTTGCAACCGTGCCCGCCTATCTGGCTGACATTTTCGGCACGCAGATGGTTGGTGCGATTCATGGCCGGTTGCTGACAGCCTGGGCGACAGCCGGAATTATTGGCCCAGTTGTAGTGAACTACATGCGCGAGTATCAGATTGGTCTGGGGATTCCACGTGATCAGGTTTATAACCAGACCATGTACATCCTGGTCGGATTTTTAGTCATTGGGCTGATTTGCAATCTTGCAGTACGTCCGCTGGCAACAAAATGGTTCATGACACCTGATGAACTTGCCGAAGAAAAAAGGTTGGCCCATGACCGTGCTGTTGCCAACGAAGTCGGCAGTGGCACAGGCATAGCCGAAAAAACCCCACTCGTGATCGTGGTTATAGCCTGGCTTGTAGTGGGTATTCCGTTAGCCTGGGGTGTTTATCGCACACTTGAAAGCGTATTGAAGTTTTTTTAAATCAAGACACGTCTGAGTCGGCACACTATGCTCGGGCGACCGAGAGACGTGTGCCGATTTGACGATAGGACTCACCGATGAATGCTGCTATCACCACGCTTGAACCCGATGCACAGATGCGTCTGCATGAAATACTGACTCGACACGAAGGCTCGGCCACAAACTTGTTACCTATACTCCACGATATTCAAGAGGTCATGGGTTACGTCCCCTCCGATGCTGTGCCTGAAATTGCACGCGCGCTGAACTTGTCGCGCGCAGAAGTTCACGGCGTGATCACCTATTACCATCACTTTCGTCAGGCTCCAGCAGGCAAGCACGTTATTCAAATTTGTCGCGCCGAATCCTGTCAGTCCATGGGCGCTGAAAAACTGCTCGCACACGCGCAGCAGCATCTTGGATGCGCGATGCACGGCACAACGACTGACGGCTGTTTCACACTTGAGGCGGCCTACTGTCTGGGTCTCTGTGCCTCATCGCCTGCCCTCACGATTGACGAAGAGGTCCACGCCCGCATGACACCAGAAACCTTTGATGCACTCGTCGCTGAACTCAGGAGTCAAGCATGAGCACCACCATTTATGTTCCTCGTGACTCTGCTGCACTCGCCGTTGGCGCTGACCGTGTCGCACAAAAAATTGCCCAAGAAGCTGAAAAGCGCGGGCAAACTGTCACGATCGTGCGCAACAGTTCGCGCGGTATGTTCTGGCTTGAGCCATTGATTGAAATCGCGACGCCTGCTGGACGCGTCGCCTATGGCCCAGTGACACCAGCGGATGTTGCGAGCTTGTTTGACGCAGGTCTGCTCGAGGGCAGCGCTCATGCACTTGGCCACGGTTTAACAGAAGAAATCCCCTACCTTAAAAATCAGGAACGCCTGACCTTTGCACGCATGGGCATCACCGATCCTGTATCGCTGGATGACTATGAAAACCATCATGGGTTTGAGGGCTTGCGTAAAGCGCTCGGGATGTCTGCGGTAGAGATTGTTCAGGAAGTCCTTGACTCAGGGTTACGTGGCCGTGGTGGTGCAGCGTTTCCTGCAGGGATTAAATGGAAAACCGTCCTAAATACCCCCGCAAACCAAAAGTACATTGTCTGCAATGCGGACGAAGGCGACTCAGGCACATTTTCTGATCGGATGACGATGGAAGGTGATCCCTTCATGCTGATTGAAGGCATGACCATTGCGGGTCTGGCGGTCGGTGCGACCCAGGGCTTCATTTATGTGCGCTCCGAATATCCCCACGCAATCGCAGCGCTCAATCAAGCGATTGCCATCGCCGAATTGGCAGGCTATCTGGGCAACAACATTCTGGACTCGGGTAAAGCCTTTTTGCTCCAAGTGCGCAAAGCCGCGGGCTCGTATGTTTGTGGTGAAGAAACAGCACTGCTCGAAAGCATCGAAGGTCGTCGCGGCATTGTGCGAGCCAAGCCTCCCCTGCCTGCAATAGAAGGACTCTTTGGACTTCCGACTGTCATCAATAACGTGATCACGCTCGCCAGCGTGCCAATTATTCTGGCAAAAGGCGCAGCAGCCTATAAGAGCTATGGCATGGGACGCTCACTGGGTACCCTGCCCTTTCAGCTGGCGGGCAATATCAAACAAGGTGGTCTGGTTGAAAAGGCCTTTGGATTGACGTTGCGCGACCTGGTATTTGAATTTGGTGGTGGTTCAAGATCCGGACGTCCGATCAAAGCGATCCAGGTTGGTGGACCGCTGGGGACCTACATCCCTGAATCCCAATGGGACTTACCCCTGGACTATGAGGCCTATCTTGCCATCGGTGGCACACTTGGCCATGGCGGCGTTGTGGTGCATGACGATACGACCAATATGTCGGTGCTTGCACGTTATGCCATGGAATTCTGTGCGCTGGAGTCGTGTGGCAAATGCACACCCTGTCGAATTGGTTCGACGCGCGGTGTCGAAGTGATCGACAAAATCACCTCAAATACAAACCGTGAGCAGCAGGTCGTCTTGCTGCGTGACCTATGCAATACGATGACCTACGGGTCACTCTGTGCAATGGGAGGCATGACGCCTAATCCCGTGCTTTCCGCACTCAATCACTTCCCTGAAGACTTTGGTATTGCCTGAACTGATTGCTTGCGATCAGACACACTTGCCATATAAGGACAGCATCATGCTTGAGCAAATCGTACAAAGAGAAAGAGATTTTGGTACTCCTGCAAGTCAAGCCACACAAATGGTGGCGCTGACAATTGACGGCTGCGAAGTGACCGTCCCTGCGGGTACCTCACTCATGCGGGCCGCGATGATGGCCGGCACACAGATACCAAAGCTTTGTGCCACAGACAGCCTCGAGCCCTTTGGTTCATGCCGTCTGTGCCTCGTCGAAATCGATGGTCGTAAAGGCTTTCCTGCCTCATGCACGACGCCCGCCGAAGCCGGAATGAACGTTCGCACACAAACGCCAAAACTGCAGGAATTACGCCTTGGGGTCATGGAGCTTTACATCTCTGATCATCCGCTCGATTGCCTGACCTGTGCGGCCAATGGTGACTGTGAATTACAAGACATGGCGGGTGTCACGGGTCTACGCAACGTGCGCTATGGCATGGATGGCGCTAACCATCTTGATAGTGCAAAGGATGAGTCCAATCCTTACTTTACATACGATGCGTCGAAATGCATTGTCTGCAATCGCTGCGTGCGCGCCTGCGAAGAAACGCAAGGTACGTTCGCACTGACCATCAGTGGACGCGGTTTTGATTCTCGCGTGTCGCCCGGCCAAAACGAGCCTTTCATGGAGTCCGAGTGCGTCAGCTGCGGCGCCTGTGTCTCAGCGTGCCCAACAGCCACATTGCAAGAGAAATCCATAATCTGGCTGGGTCAGCCCGAGCACAGCATCATCACGACCTGCGCCTATTGTGGCGTAGGCTGTGGCTTCAAAGCCGAAATGAAAGGCAATGAAGTCGTGCGCATGACGCCCTGGAAGGATGGTAAAGCCAACGAAGGGCATTCCTGTGTGAAGGGTCGTTTTGCCTGGGGCTATGCGACACACAAGGATCGCATCACCACCCCCATGATTCGCAAGAGCATTAAGGATCCCTGGCAAGAAGTCAGCTGGGAAGAAGCGATCGGCTATGCTGCGAGTGAGTTCAAGCGTATACAGGCGACCTATGGCCGGGACTCGATTGGAGGCATCACCTCGTCGCGCTGCACCAACGAAGAAACTTACCTCGTCCAAAAACTGGTTCGGGCAGCCTTTGGCAATAACAACGTAGACACCTGCGCGCGCGTGTGTCATTCCCCCACCGGCTATGGACTGGGTCAGACCCTGGGCACATCGGCCGGTACACAAACCTTTAAATCCGTAGAAAAAGCCGATGTGATTCTGGTGATGGGTGCGAACCCGACTGATGGCCACCCCGTATTTGCCTCCCGGATGAAGCGTCGTCTGCGTCAAGGCGCACGCCTGATCGTGATCGATCCAAGACGTATCGATATCGTCAAGTCACCACATATCAAAGCAGATTTTCATCTGGCTCTTAAACCAGGCACGAACGTTGCCATGGTGACTGCGCTGGCGCACGTGATCGTGACCGAAGGTCTGATGGATGCCGCCTATATTGCCGAGCGCTGCGAGGATAAATCCTTTGGGCAATGGCGTGACTT
>CANBUF010000187.1 GCA_947372575.1 Alcaligenaceae bacterium
TATTATTTTGCTGTTGAAGCAGACCAGGGTGATCTTTGTAAAAGTTTTTCAGGTGATTGACGACTTTTTCAGGCGAATCTTCTATAAAAAATGTCAGCGGGTCAATCGGATTGATCAGTCCACCATTCTGCAGGCGGTTGGTGATCCATTCGTGCAGCCCACCCCAGAAGTCGCTTCCTACAAGGATAATCGGGCCTGTGGGGACTTTGCCGGTTTGCATGAGGGTCAGGGCCTCAAACAGTTCGTCCAGCGTGCCAAATCCGCCAGGGAGCACGATATAGGCCATTGAGTGCATGAAGAAGGTCGATTTGCGCGACACAAAATGCTGGAAGGGCAGATTGATGGATAAATACGGGTTGGCCTTGGACTCAGTCTTGAGTTTGATGTGCAGGCCGATACTTGTGCCTCCGGCTTCGAACGCTCCTTTATTGGCTGCCTCCATGATTCCCGGTCCGCCGCCTGCTATAACCGTAAAGCCAGCCTTAGCCAGCAGAGCGCCGATTTCTTCGGATTGGGCGTAGTAGGGCGTGCCTGACTGAATGCGGGCGCTGCCAAAAACACTGATCGCCGGACCGATGTTCGCGAGGGTTTCGGCAGCGTGCACCATCTCTGAGATAATTTGGGTTGTTTGCTGGATCACCGGCGTCGTCATTTCTTTATTGCTACTCATGAAAAAAACCTTGTTGCTAGTGGATGGATCAAGTTACCTGTACCGTGCGTTTCACGCGATGCCTGACTTGCGCAATGCTCAGGGAGAACCGACAGGAGCAATATACGGTGTAGTGAACATGATGCGCAAAATGCTGCAGGACTTCAATGCACAGTATGCCGCATGTGTGTTCGATGCGCGGGGTAAAACCTTTCGCGACGACATGTATCCGGAATATAAGTCTCATCGCCCCCCAATGCCTGAGGATCTGGCCTCACAAATCGAGCCGATTCACGAAGCGATCCGGGCCCTGGGCTGGGCGGTCGTGAGTGTGCCGGGGGTCGAGGCAGATGACGTGATCGGTTCACTGGCACTTTGGGCCACCGAGCACGATATTCATACCGTGATTTCGACGGGTGACAAGGATCTGGCGCAGCTTGTCACCTCCCATGTGACGCTGGTCAACACCATGTCGGGCGAAAGGCTGGACCCCGCAGGCGTAGAGAACAAGTTTGGCGTCCCCCCCAACCGGATCATCGATTATCTGATGCTGGTCGGCGATACGGTTGATAACGTCCCGGGTGTACAAAAAGTCGGACCAAAAACCGCGGCAAAATGGCTCGCTGAATACGGCTCGATTGAGAATCTGGTGGAGCATGCTGATCAGATCAAAGGCGTTGCTGGTGAAAATCTACGTGCTGCAATCCGACAATTTCCGCTCACGCGAGAGTTGTTGACAGTTAAAACGGATTGCGAATTACGCACGCTCATTCCAGATATGGAAAGCCTGCTGCCTGCTCCACCTGACACGGCGATACTGATTCATTTATTTGAGCGTTATGGCTTTCGCTCGTGGTTGCGCGAGCAGACTGGCGAGGCTGCACGTGTGCCGAGTGGGGACGCGCGTGTGGCGCCTGAGCCACAGCGGCCCGCCGCACCAGAGAGTACGCAATACGAGATGGTCACGGATCTTGCTAAGCTGGATGCCTGGGTTGCACGTGCTCAGCAAGCTGATTGTGTCGCGCTCGATACCGAAACGACTTCTCTTGACCCCATGCTGGCGCGTCTGGTCGGGATTTCCTTAGCGATTGAGCCAGGCGTTGCCTGCTACATCCCCGTCGCGCATCGTGGCACGGCCGCAGGGACCCAACTCGCGTTAGCAGATGTCTTGCTGCATATGAAGCCCTGGCTCGAGGACACCCGCGCCACTAAAGTTTTGCATCATGCTAAATACGATACTCATGTCTTTGCCAACGAAGGGATTGATCTGCTTGGGGTGTCAGACGATACGATGCTCGAGGCCTATGTACTAGAGTCGCATCGCGGAGTCAGTCTGCATGATCTCTCTCAACGGATTCTTGGGCTCAAAGGCCTGACCTACGAAGAGATCTGCGGCAAAGGTGTCCACCAGATTGGGTTTGACGAGGTGGATCTGGACCGCGCGACACAATACGCCTGTGAGGATGCTGACTTTACCTTGCGACTGCATCATGAGCTGCGCAAACAGGTTCAGGAAAATTCCAAACTTGAGTTCATCTATCAGCTCGAGATGCAGGTTTCACGGGTGTTATTCGAGATTGAATGCACTGGTGTCATGATTGACTCGGTAGAACTCGGACGTCAGAGTCATGTGCTCGGTCAGGAAATGCTGAGTCTTGAGCAGCGTGCCTATGCGCTGGCCGGTCAACCCTTTAATCTGAATTCACCCAAGCAGCTGGGCGAGATTTTATTCGTGCAGATGAAGCTCCCTATAGTTCGAAAAACGTCCGGTGGAGCGCCGTCAACCGATGAAGAGGTGCTGACAAAACTTGCCGAAGACTATCCTTTGCCGCAGGTGCTGCTCGAATATCGTGGCCTGGCCAAACTTAAGTCGACCTATACCGATAAGCTCCCCAAAATGGTCAATGCAAAGACGGGTCGGGTCCATACCCACTACGGACAAGCGGCCGTGATTACAGGTCGTCTGGCGTCTTCGGAGCCTAATTTACAGAATATCCCTGTGCGCTCTGCGGCAGGGCGGCGTGTGCGCGAGGCGTTTGTCGCGACCAAGGGCATGATTGTGTCGGCGGATTATTCGCAAATTGAATTGCGTGTCATGGCACATGTGTCAAATGATGTGAGTCTCCAAAAGGCTTTTGCAGCTGGCGAAGACATTCACCGTGCGACAGCCTCCGAAGTGTTCGGCGTGCCCTTGTCAGATGTCACGACGGACCAGCGGCGTGCAGCCAAGGCCATTAACTTTGGCCTGATTTATGGCATGGGTGCCTTTGGACTTGCCAGTAATCTGGGCATCACACGCGATGCCGCGCAGTCCTATATCGACAGGTACTTTGCGCGTTATCCGGGAGTGGCACAATACATGGCTGAGACGCGGACGCTTGCGCATGCCCAGGGTTTTGTTGAAACCGTGTTCGGGCGCCGGCTGTGGCTGGCCGACATCAATGCTGCGGGTGCCCGGCGGGCAGGGGCTGAGCGTGCGGCAATCAATGCGCCCATGCAGGGCACCGCTGCGGATCTGATCAAATTGGCGATGGTTGCGGTCCAGCAATGGCTGCATGTGCAAAAATTACGAACCGTGATGGTGATGCAGGTACACGATGAACTCGTGCTGGATGTGCCGCTTGAGGAGCTTGAACTGATCAAACTCAATTTGCCGCGGTTAATGTGTGATGTCGCCAGTTTGCGGGTGCCGCTGGTTGCAGAGGTCGGTGTAGGCCCCAACTGGGAACAGGCGCATTAATATGCTGTTGACATGGATTGTTCTTTCAGCCATTGCGGGTGGCTTGTTCGCGCTGGTCGTGGCGCATTGGCTTGCATACCGCGTGTTTGCAGGCTATCTGCATCACATGGTCAGCCTGTCGGTCGGCGTGCTGCTAGCGGTCGCCTTGCTGCACTTGTTACCAGAAGCCTTTGAAAGCGGCCAGAATGCGCAGGCATTGTTTGGTGTCATGCTGGGCGCGGTAATTGGTTTTTTTGTCCTAGAAAAAATTGCACTGCTACGCCATAGTCATCATCACGAGGGAGATGGCCACCACCACCATCACGGCCATGATCGGATTGAGGCGGGTCGAGGTGGCGTGATGATTCTGATTGGTAGCTCGCTGCATAATCTCGTCGATGGCATATTGATTGCAGCGGCTTTTCTCGTCGATCCGACGCTTGGGTTACTCACCGCTGTTTCGATCATCCTGCATGAGGTTCCACACAAACTGAGCGATTTTGTCGTGCTCATTAATGCTGGACTGACGCGTAAAAAAGCCTTTGAGCTCATCCTGTTCACCAGTTTGTGTTCAGCCCTGGGTGGTTTGCTCGGTTATTTTGTACTGGGCCATTTGAGGCCAGTCTTGCCATTTTTTCTGGTCGTCGCTGCGACGAGCTTTTTGTATATTTCGATCGCGGATCTCATGCCTCAAATGCATCAGCGCAGCGGCTTACGTGAGGCGGGTCCACAACTCGTTTTAGTCGCGCTCGGTGTCAGTGTGATTTACATTGCCACGCTGGTCATGCACGCCAATGGCGCCTGATACTTACACGACACGCATATTCTGCAAGGCGGCGATACGTGCGGCAATCGGTGGGTGTGTGGCGAACATTGCGCTCAGGCCCGCTCCGCCGCTGATGCCTGAAGCTTCAAAGCTTTTGGGTAATATGCCTGGAGTGAGTCCTCCCAAGCGCGCCAGGGCGCGAATCATGGGCTCTCTGGAATACAACAGACTCACGGAGCCTGCGTCTGCGCGAAATTCGCGGCGACGTGAAAACCAGGCCACGATCAGGCTGGCGGCGATGCCAAAGGCAATTTCACAAACAATAACGGTGACGTAATACCCAATGCCTGTCGACTTGTCGTTCCTGAGCAGGACACGATCAACAAAGTATCCTACTACGCGGGCGAGGAACACGACAAAGGTATTGACCACGCCCTGAATGAGGGTGAGGGTGATCATGTCGCCATTGGCGATATGGGCGATTTCGTGAGCCAGTACGGCAGAGATCTCTTCTTCGGTCATGCCCTCGAGCAGGCCGGTCGATACGGCAACCAGAGACTCATTACGAAAGGCGCCTGTTGCGAAGGCATTGGGCTCACCAGCATAGATGGCGACTTGAGGATGGCCGATGCCCGCGCGATCCGCTAACTGATGCACGGTATCGATCAGAAAGAACTCCTGTGGGCCGTTGGGTGCCTGGGGATTGATGATGACTGCACCCGTGCTCCAGAGTGCCATTTTTTTGCTGAGCAGCAAGGACACGATCGAACCGGTAAATCCTACGATGACTGAAAAAACAATCAGCATCTGGATATTCAGACCCTGCTGGGTCAGAAAACGATTCACACCCAGGATGCTGAGCGTAGCGGTCAATACCAGTACAACCGCAAGGTTAGTCAGCAGAAATAAAAATATGCGTTTCATTTTGTGATTGTTTTTCCGTACCATTCGTGA
>CANBUF010000188.1 GCA_947372575.1 Alcaligenaceae bacterium
GCATTCAGCATTTGAACACCTTCAAGTTCGCAAGCATAAACAGCCTCGGTCAGCGCTGCAATCGCGGACAAACGTGGAAAACTCTTGCGCCAGGCAAGTACCACCCTGCGCTCAGGAATGGGACGCTCAAAGGGCACATACGCAAGCAAAGCGCTGTTGCGATCCGTGGCTTGTACCGCCGACATCGGCATGACCGTCATACCAATCCCGGCTGCGACCATATGGCGAATCGTCTCAAGCGAAGATCCTTCGAAGGTGCGCTGTATGCCTTCACTTGCCGCCGCAAACCGTGATAATTCAGGGCAGACTTCGAGCACCTGGTCACGAAAACAATGCCCAGCCCCCAATAGCAACATGTTTTGCTGCTTAAGGTCTTGTGCAGAGATTTCAGTGCGACCCGCCCACGGATGCGCCGCAGGCGTCACCACGACAAAGGGCTCATCATATAAAGGCTGGATCACCAGACCGTTATCCGGCAGTGGAAGCGCCATGATGGCGCAATCTATTTCACCTTGACGTAATAATTCAATCAGACGATGCGTGAAATTTTCCTGCAAAATTAAAGGCATCTGCGGGGTCCGTTCGATCTGCTTGGGGACAAGTCGGGGTAGCAGGTAAGGGCCAATTGTGTGGATCACACCAACGCGTAAAGGCCCGGCAAGCGGATCATTGCCCAGACGAGCAATTTCCTTAAAATTCGCACTTTCTTCGAGCACCTTTTGGGCTTGTGAAATCAGCTGCTGTCCAACGGGTGTCACGCCGACTTCGCTGCCACCCCGCTCAAAAATAGTGAGCCCGAGTTCTTCTTCGAGTTTTTTAATCGCGACAGATAAGGTTGGCTGACTCACAAAACAAGCCTCAGCCGCCCGTCCGAAATGGCGCTCGCGCGCCACGGCCACAATGTACTTCAGCTCAGTCAACGTCATGATTAAAATCCGTTAAGTACTCGGTGAATTTGAATTAACTGCGTAAAAAATCTTCTCTGCCACGCATCCAACGTGCGAGATGGGCCTCGACAATATGGGGTGCATGCTGACGCAGATCGGTGGCGACCTCGCGCGCAGCGCGCACAAGCTCGCTATCATTTGCAAGATCCGCAAAGCGAAGCAATGTGACACCAGATTGTCTCGATCCCAGCATCTCACCTGGTCCTCGCAGGTCCAGATCACGTTGTGCGATTTCAAAACCGTCCTGAGTTTCGTACATGGCACGTAAGCGTTGTCGTGCAATGATTGAAAGTGGAGTCTGGTACATCAACACACAAACCGAGCGCGCATGTCCTCGCCCCACCCGGCCGCGCAGCTGGTGCAATTGCGCCAGGCCAAACCGCTCGGCATGTTCGATTACCATCAGTGAGGCATTCGGTACATCGACACCGACTTCAATCACTGTTGTGGCGACCAGCACCTGGATATGTCCTGCCCTGAATGCATCCATGACGGATGCTTTTTCGGAATTCGTCAGGCGTCCATGTACCAGCCCTACTGCCAGATCAGGCAACGCAGCGCTCAACGCAATGTGCGTATCAACAGCAGTTTGCAATTCCAGTGCTTCGCTTTCTTCGACCAGTGGGCAGACCCAGTAGGTCTGCTCGCCGTTGCGTGCCGACTGAGCGATATGCGCGACGATTTCGTCGCGACGAGCATTTGAGACGAGCTTGGTGATCACGGGTGTGCGACCTGGCGGCAACCCCTCGATCGAAGACACCTCAAGATCCGCATAAAAAGTCATTGCAAGCGTTCGCGGAATCGGTGTCGCGCTCATGGTCAGCTGATGCGGAACCCAGTCGGATGCGAGCTGGCCGGAGATTTCGTGCGCTTCGCCCTTGCGCGACAACGATAAACGCTGCCCCACGCCAAAACGGTGTTGCTCATCAACTATCACAAGACCCAGGTCATCAAACTCGACGGTATCCTGAATGAGTGCCTGGGTCCCGATCACCAGACGCGCCTGACCTGAGCGAATCGCCTCAAGCGCGACTTTACGCGCCCGCGGAGTAATGCTGCCCGTGAGCCAGCAAATGCCTACACCAAGCGGTTCGCACCAGGATTGCATTTTTTGGAAATGCTGCTGAGCCAGAATCTCGGTGGGAGCCATGATGGCGACCTGCACACCGTTCTCTATCGCCTGCAGTGCAGCCATCGCCGCAACGATTGTTTTTCCGCTGCCCACATCGCCCTGGAGAAGACGATACATGGGGTATGGTTTTGTCAGATCCCGACTGATTTCATGAATCACGGTCTGTTGCGAGGCCGTCAGTGTAAATGGCAAAGCACGCGTCAGACGATTGCAGAGGCTTTCTGGATTCTGGCTCGCCGGCAACGGTCGACTGCGCATGGCACGTCGCGCATCGCGCGCGGCAGCAAGCGATAACTGCTGTGCAAGTAACTCGTCGAATTTAATACGCAACCACGCAGGATGCGTGTGCTCCATCAAGGCATGTGCATCCATCGCCGGAGTGGGTGCATGCAGAGTCTGTATCGCCTCCTTAAAAGGCAATAGCCCCAGGCGTGCGATTAAAGTCGATGGCAGGGTATCGTCGAGAGAGGTGACTTGGAGGGCCTGTGCAATCGCTTTGCGTAAACTGGGTTGGGTCAAGCCTTCGGTGGTGGGATACACCGGCGTCAACGCCGCTGGCAAGGGCGAACTGGGTACAGTGACTTTGGGGTGGATGATTTCGAGTCCGTGATAGCCGCTGCGGACTTCACCCCGAACGCGCCACCGACGACCTGCCTTCATCTGCTGCTGCTGACTTGGATAATAGGTGAGCCATCTGAGAGCAAGTTCACCCGATTCATCGCGAATCGTAGCAGTCAGCTGACGACGGGGCGAGTAGATGACCTCAGAGGCGATCACCTCGCCTTCGACCTGTGCTGTCATCCCCCCCCGGAGCTGGCCAATGGGCGCAATGGCAGTCTCGTCCTCATAACGCAGCGGCAGGTGCATGACAAAGTCTTGCGGCTTTCGTAGTCCTAGCCGCTCAAACTTCAGTGCGGTGACAGAACGCTCTCCTCCAGCAGCCTCTGCTGTGGCCGGGCGTTTAGTCTGCGTTGCCATGATGCATGACCGGAAGTGTGTTTGAGGAGGAGTGTGCGATCAGATGACGACAACCGCCTCGACTTCAAAAAGCGCACCTTTTGGCAAACTCTTTACACCGACTGTGGAACGCGCAGGGAACGGTTCAGGCAACAACTCAGCCATGATGCCGTTCGCAATCGCAAATTTGCCCAGATCCGTCAGGAAAAGTGTGAGTTTGACAATCTGATCGAGCGTTCCACCGGCAGCCTCAATGACAGCCTTCATATTCGCAAAGGACTGCCTGACCTGATCTTCAAAGTGATCTGAAATCATTTCTCCAGTCGCTGGAACCAGGCCGATTTGCCCCGACAGATAGACCGTATTGCCGGGACCCGCAACGACAGCCTGGGAATAAGGCCCGACAGCAGCTGGGGCAGCATTGGTATGGATAATGGATTTGGACATGTTCAGTTCCTTTCTGATAACTATCGGATTTTACCAATCAATAGCCATATTCGATAGGCTTTTATTGATGGCGATCAGAAATAATCGTAAAAAAACCCATGCATGTCCGATGCATGGGTTGGGCGGAACACAAGCCTTTCAGTTCGTTGTATCCGATGAAACAGGATCCATACCGAGTTCTCGCAATTTACGTGTGATCGTATTACGTCCCATGCCCAGACGGGTCGCAGCCTCTACTCTCCTGCCGCGGCAGACATCGAGGGAGGATTGCAAGAGCGCACGTTCAAACTGATGGGTCAACGTCGTCCACACATCTGGTTCGGACCGGGACAGGCGAACATTGGCATCAAGTGCTAGCAATTGCTGCCAGGTCTGACCGTTGTTACCTGTGAGTGAATCAGAGACACTGCGTGTCGATGCGGTGAGGTCGGCGGCGCGGATTTCCGGTGGCAGATCGCCCACGCCAACGGTCTGGCCAGGTGCCATGACCGTTAGCCAGTGACAGAAGTTTTCGAGTTGCCTGACATTACCCGGAAAATCAAACTGGGAAAGTGCTGTCACGGCCTGTTCAGAAAGTCGTTTGACTGGAACGCCAAGCCCGCGGGCGCTCACCATCAGAAAATGCCGCGCAAGCTCGCCAATGTCTTCCCTTCTTTCACGCAGAGGAGGCAGACGCAAACGAATCACATTCAGGCGGTGGAAAAGATCCTCACGGAACTTGCCTTCCTGAACGCGCTCTTCAAGTGGCTGATGTGTAGCTGCGACAATCCTGACATCGACCCGAACTGGTTGTGCACCACCGACCCGGTAGAACGTCCCATCAGAAAGCACGCGCAACAGCCGTGTCTGTAATTCAAAGGGCATATCGCCAATTTCGTCCAGAAACAGCGTGCCACCACTGGCCTCTTCGAAACGGCCACGTCGCAGGGAGTTTGCACCGGTAAACGCGCCCCGCTCATGACCAAACAACTCGGCTTCGAGCAAATCGCGCGGTATCGCAGCGGTATTAAGCGCGACAAAAGGACCTTTGGCACGAATGCCATGGCTGTGCAAAGCACGTGCAACGAGCTCCTTACCTGTTCCGGACTCACCAGTAATCAGAACTGTGACATTCGATTGCGCCAGCCGACCAATCGCACGAAATACCTCTTGCATCGCAACTGAAGCAGACTGCGTCAGCATCCCCTTATCAGTCACTGCAACCGCAGAAGCCTGGACCTCTGGTGCAGCATCATCGGCAAAAGGCTCCTGAATAGCTCGACTGATGAGCGCCACTGCGTCGTTAATGTCAAAAGGCTTGGCAAGATAGTCAAACGCCCCACCCTGAAAGGCTGCAACGGTACTATCCAGATCGCTGAAGGCCGTCATGATGATGACCGGCAGGGTTGGATACTTTTCTTTGACGTCTTTTAACAATACCAGTCCGTTTGTACCTGGCATTCTGATGTCGGATACCAGGGCACCAGGCCGTTCGAGCTTAAGTGCTTCGGATACGTCAACCGCTCCAGCAAAACTGCGGGTGGGAATACCTGCACGGCCAAGCGCTTTTTCAAGGACCCAGCGAATGGCCTGATCATCATCAACGATCCAGACGGGT
>CANBUF010000189.1 GCA_947372575.1 Alcaligenaceae bacterium
TGCGCGCGCAGGCATTAAAAATGAAAAGCGCTGCCGGTAGGCTGTTTCAAATGATTGGATCATGTCGGCAAGTGTGCCGACATCGACCTCAAGTGCACTATCGGTGCCTTGATATTTTAGGTGTAGTCGGGTAATGACCTTGATCGCACTCGCATCGACCTGTTGTGCAATTAGCTCCTGTCGGACTTGTTCGGCTAAAGCCTCGCAAGCGGTATGCATCGTTGGCAACAGCTCCTGCGAAAGCACCTGCTCGACAGTTTGCTGACGATGCGCCGAAAGATCCGCCAGACCCATACCGTAAGCTGACAGTACGCCCGCTAAGGGGTGCGCATAAATGGTCGACATGCCAAGTGCATCCGCCACCAGACAGGCATGCTGACCACCGGCACCCCCAAATACGGTGAGCGCGTACTGAGTGACGTCATGGCCGCGCTGGACAGAAATACGCTTAATGGCCTCGGCCATATTGCCCACCGCGATATCGAGAAAACCCTCCGCCAGCCTTTCGGGCGGCATTACCTGCTCTGTTTGACGGGTAATGTCTGCAGCCAGCGCGTTAAATTTCGAGACAACAATGTCCCGATCGAGTTGCTGATTGCCTTCGGGACCAAATACTGAGGGAAAATAGTCCGGCTGAATTTTACCCAGCATCACGTTGCAATCAGTCACTGCGAGTGGCCCGCCGCGACGGTAACAGGCCGGCCCGGGATTCGCACCTGCAGAATCAGGTCCGACACGCAGTCTTGAACCGTCAAAGTGCAAAATAGAGCCACCACCCGCAGCAACAGTATGAATGCTCATCATGGGTGCACGCATGCGCACACCAGCGACATGCGTTTCGAATTCACGTTCAAACTCGCCGGCATAATGCGATACATCGGTTGAGGTGCCGCCCATGTCAAAACCAATGACACGCGTGAAACCTGCCTGTTCGCTTGTGCGAGCCATCCCGACAATCCCGCCTGCCGGGCCCGACAGAATCGCGTCTTTGCCACGAAACCGATAAGCATCCGTCAATCCGCCGCTCGATTGCATAAACATAATACGCACACCAGGTAACTCTGCAGCAACCTGATGCACGTAGCGCAACAGAATCGGTGACAGATAGGCATCGACTACAGTTGTGTCGCCGCGTGATACGAATTTAATAAGCGGACTCACCTGATGTGAGACAGATATTTGAGTGAAGCCAATTTCTTGAGCAAGTCGGGCCGCCTCAAGCTCATGGGTAGCATTTCGCCAGGCATGCATCAGGACAATTGCAATGCTGCGTAAACCACTTTCAAAGGCGACCTGCATCTCTTGGCGTAGTGTTTGCGCATTCAGCGGCATGACCACCGAGCCGTCGGCACCCAGACGTTCCTGTGCCTCAATCACCTGTGAATACAACATCTCGGGTAAGACGATCTCTCGATCAAACAACCTGGGTCGATTCTGGTAAGCAATACGCAACGCATCACGAAAGCCAAGAGTCGTCACGAGCAATGTCGGTTCGCCTTTGCGCTCCAGCAAGGCATTAGTTGCCACGGTCGTCCCCATCTTGACAGACTCAATCCGATCTGCGGGGATCACGTCACCGGGGGCGACGCCCAGTAAAAGGCGTATGCCTGCAACAGCCGCATCACGATACTGCTCAGGGTTCTCAGAGAGCATTTTGGCTGTGTGTAGGGTGCCATCAGGCGCCTGTCCCACAATGTCCGTAAACGTACCACCGCGATCCACCCAAAATTGCCACACGGCCTGCTGAGTCATGCTGTCATGCCTGTAAAAATATTCAGAAAAAAGTTACACCTGACAAATACGTCACGCACATTTCACCTACAAGTCACACACACGTCGCACATGTCAGACACACGTGGCATATCCAGTGCCGTGCAGTGCCGCACAGGGCTTTATTTTTTAACCGTGATCTTTAGGCTCTGGCCAATACTGCGATTGAAGTCAGCCACACACTGCGCTGAACAACGGGCAGCCCAGCGATTTGCTACTTTTTGTGCAGCGATTTTTTTTACAAACGCCAAATCCGGTGCACTTGGTTTGACAAGAACCATTTTGCCTTTTGGATTGAGAGTGCATGCGCGATTACCAGTCAGACAATCGTAGGCCAGTTGCGTTTGTGCTGCAGAAAACGCCCAGAGTTTTGTAGTCAGCTCAGTGATGTTGGTCTGCAGGAATTGCTGAACACCTGGATCCAGCTGATCCCAGGTTTTTTGATTGACGGCATGGACTTCCTGATTCCACCCCACAGGTAACGCGTAAATATATGTAGCCGCCGTGTACCACTTTGCCAGGTAGGCAGTCATGGGCACAGCGACCGCGCATGCGAGCTTTTTCTTTTTGAGTGCATCCAGCACCTCGCCAGAGGATACCGTCGTACTGCGCGCACCAAGTGCCTCCATCAAATCAGCTTGAGAACGCGTCACTGTGCGAACCGTTTTGCCCCTCAAGTCCTGAAGCCCACGAATGGGTACGTTGCAAAAGAGGACTTGAGCGCCAAAAGGTGAAACCCCCAGCAGCTTGACTTGCTGGGTATTCTCCAGGGTATTGGAGAGTACAGGCATGAAGGATTGGACCAGTCCTCGCGCAGACTTTTCATCCGTCGCCAGTCCGGCCAGGTCAGGTGCTTCAAAAATAGGATATTCAGTGGCTGAGTAAGAGAGCGGCACGACCCCAAACTCTACAAGACCCTGCTTCATCAGCCGGAACAAATCGGGGCCCTTGAGACCCATCTCGTCAAAGGCTTTGATTTCGGCAGTCACCTGACCATTGGACTTTTGAGGGATTGTATCGGTCCAGAAAGGTTGCTCAATGTCCTTATACATCGCGCGCGTACTCAGGCCGCCAATGACCTTGAGCTGTGTGGCGGGCAGGCCTTGCGCCGCAACAGGCAGCGAACAACTCGCGACCAGGCATGCTGCGATCGTCTTGAACCATTTCATACAATAAATTCCGGCTATAGGCACCGCCCTATTCTACCAATCAGCGCGCCAGACTCAACATAAATTACATTCAGCGAACAACCTCGCCTGATTTCAGCACAATTTGACGTGTGCAGCGCGCGGCCAGTTTGAGATCGTGTGTGACAAGAATCAATGTCGTCGCAAACTCTTGATAGAGACTGAACATCAGATCGATAATACGTGCACCGGTGACCTCATCCAGACTCCCTGTTGGCTCATCAGCAAACAGTAAAGCAGGCCTTTGTACAAAAGCCCGTGCCAAGGAAACACGTTGCTGCTCTCCTCCAGATAAGGTGGCGGGATAATGGTGCATCCGATGCGCGAGGCCGACCTGTTCAAGCATAGCCTCGGCTGGCTGCCGTGCCTCATGTCCCGCCAGCTCAAGTGGCAACATGACGTTTTCGAGCGCAGTCAGATTGGGCAACAAATGAAAAGACTGGAAAACAAATCCAACATGTTCAGCCCGAAAAGATGCCCTGCCATCTTCGTCCATAACAAAGAGATCCTGATCGAGCAGTTTGACGGTTCCACAGGACGGTAAATCCAGCCCTGCCAGCAAACCAAGCAGTGTAGATTTCCCAGAACCAGAGGGGCCCGTGATCGCGACTGACTCGCCTGCGGAGACTGTAAAATTGAGGTTATTCAGTATCGTCAGCTGACCCGTGGCATCTGCCACGTGTTTGCTAAGCTCTTTGACTTCTATGGCATTGACACCAGGCATGTATACATTCTCTCGTTATCGTCGCGGTCTGCTGGCATCCCTGGGATTGGCATACCTCACTCCCGAATTGTGCCATGCTGCGAATCTGACTCACAACTCCTCCGCTATACGTATTCTAGTCGTTGGCGACAGTCTTTCTGCCGAGTATGGCTTGCGACGGCATTCAGGATGGGTCAGGTTACTTCAGCAACGTCTGATACAACTACATCCCAACATCGAGATCATCAATGCCAGTGTCAGCGGCGACACCACAAGTGCTGGGCGTGTAAGACTACAACCCTTGTTGGCCAGACAGCATGTGGACATCGTCATCATTGAACTAGGTGCGAATGATGCCTTGCGGGGACTGCCGCTCAACATGAGCCAGGACAACCTGACAGCAATGATCAAACAGTCTGAATCAGCAGGGGCAAAAGTCCTTGTAACTGGGATGCAGATCCCACCGAACTATGGGCGTGAATACGCTGACGCGTTCAAAAAAATGTACGAACAAGTCACTCAGGCGAATCATGCAACACTGGTGCCATTCTTACTGCAAGGCATTGCGGATAAACGTGAACTATTCCAGGCAGACGGAATCCACCCAAACGAATCTGCTCAGGCAACCATCATGGAAAATGTATTCGGTCCTCTGATGAGCCTGATCAAGACCTAAGGACCTCAGAAGTTGCCTAGATTATCGTCTAGGGCCCTGATCGAGGAAATTCTGGCTGACGTGCAAAGTTCTGGCAGGTCAGCAAAAAACTTTGGCAGACCTGCAGAAAATATTCAGAATTTAAAGCTTGGCGGCATCAAGATCGCCGTTAATGAGCTTTGTGGCATCAGGAAGCATTTTGACCTGATATTGCGCACGCAGGACTTTCAGGGCAGCCTGTTCTTCGGCAGCACCCCAGGCCTGCGACAACTGGCCCTGTAACTGGGCTGACTGTG
The DNA here is from genome assembly GCA_947372575.1 of Alcaligenaceae bacterium. The sequence goes on from CANBUF010000189.1 coordinate 4,612, forward strand.
CAGCATCTGCGGCGGGACCCGGCTCGACTTTTGTCAGCTCTAGAATGGCATAGCCGTCAAAACTCTTGACCCCGGCGAATACTGGGAGTGCTTTATCAGACATCGACATGACGGATTCAAGTTGTTCGCGCGACAGAGTTTGAGGATTCTGACGTGTCACAACCTGGATCGCCTCGAACCCCTTGGTATCAGGCTTAGCTGATTTTTGCAAGATTTCAAGCTGCTTAATACCAGCGTCCTGGGCCGCTGCCGACGCACGCTCATTGGTCACGATCGTGCGAATAAGCGCAGTCACCTGATCCATTGGAGGGACATGGGCAGAATGGAGCTGTGCAACACGCAACGCAACAATCGTATCCGATGCGAGCTCAATCGCACCTGAGTTCAGCTTGTCTTTGAGGACCTCGGTCGAAAATGCCATCTGACGGACCTTGGGGTTACCTAGAATGGTTTG
>CANBUF010000190.1 GCA_947372575.1 Alcaligenaceae bacterium
TCACTTATGTCACAGGCCACCGGAAATGTTTTTCTGATTTCAGCTCCGAGCGGAGCAGGAAAATCCAGTCTGGTTCATGCCTTGCTGGCACAGGATTCAGGTATCTCCCTGTCTATTTCTTGCACCACACGCCCGGCAAGACCGGGCGAGACCGATGGTAAGGAGTACCGGTTTGTCAGTCACGCACATTTCGAATCCCTGAAAAACCAAAACCAGCTGCTTGAATGGGCTGAAGTGCATGGCAATTTTTATGGGACACCGCGCGACCGGATTGATCAGGCGGTGGGTGCAGGTCAGAACATCATTCTCGAAATTGACTGGCAAGGCGCACGTCAGGTCCGGGAGCTCTTCCCGACTGCAATCAGCATCTTTATCCTGCCCCCTTCCATCGCAGCACTGCAAGAACGCCTGCAACACCGTGGACAGGACAGTCAGGAAGTCATCGCGCGCCGGATTCTGGGTGCCAGCACCGAAATATCGCATGCGCCTGAATATGAATATGTTATTATTAATCAAGACTTTAGCGTTGCTTTAGCTGAACTTGCCCAAATAGTGCAAACATCACGTTTTCGCTACGCAAACCAGGCAGCCAAACATCACGCATTGTTTGCTTCTTTTGGCTTAAATGCCTAGTTATTTTTATCTACAGGATCACCATGGCTCGCATTACTGTTGACGATTGTCTCGAAAAAATCCCTAACCGTTTCAAAATGACGCTCGCAGCAACATATCGCGCACGTGAACTGGCCCAAGGCCACGCCGCACGCGTTGATAGTAAAGACAAGCCTACCGTGACCGCGTTGCGTGAAATCTCAGCCGGTGTGACGGGCATTGAGATGCTGCGCAAGGTTCCAACCTGACAGGTGGCTTATCATGGCTTTCTCCGGCTTACGTTCTGCGTCTTCCGGGTTGATTGCAGCCATCAAGGCTAGTTCTGTTCTAACCAAAAAATCTCAAACTATGAGCAGCCCCGGGGCCGTTCCGGGTATTGCAAAACCCGTCGAAACAGAAGTTGAACCGCCCATCGCTACGATGGCGCGGCTTCAATCTGTCCTGGACACATATTTATCTCCCAAAGAAGTCGCCCTAGTCAAAGAAGCCTATCGCTTTGCTGACCAGGCGCACCTGGGTCAGTTCAGGTCGAGCGGCTCACCCTACATTACCCACCCGATTGCCGTTGCAGAAATCTGTGCAGGATGGAAGCTCGATGCCGATGCGTTGTGTGCTGCACTGCTGCATGACGTCATGGAAGATCAGGGCATTTCCAAGCAAGAGCTACTGGAGAAGTTTGGCAATGATGTTGCCGATATGGTGGACGGCCTGTCCAAGCTCGACCGGCTAGACTTCGCCACTAAAGCCCAACAGCAAGCAGAAAGCTTTCGCAAGATGCTGTTGGCGATGGCACGTGACATCCGCATCATTCTGATCAAGCTATCCGATCGTCTGCACAATATGCGCACGCTCGATGCGGTCAATCCAGAAAAACGACGCCGTGTCGCACGCGAAACGCTGGATATCTACGCACCGATCGCGTACCGGCTCGGTCTGAATGCGCTTTATCGCGAACTGCAGGATTTATGCTTTGAAGCGATCTATCCTAACCGGTATCACGTCCTCGAAAAAGCCGTGCTGGCGGCGCGTGGCAACCGACGCGAAGTACTCAGCCGCATCGACGAGACTGTCCGACGCGCGTTGCCTGAAGCAGGCATAGAAGCCACTGTGTCGGGACGTGAAAAAACGCTCTATGGCATTTATCACAAGATGGTGGAGCAAAAGAAATCCTTTACCAATGTACTGGATATTTACGGCTTTCGCGTCATCGTGGATTCCCTGCCTGAATGCTATATGGCCATGGGAATCGTGCACCAGCTGTATCGACCGATTCCGGGCAAATTCAAAGACTACATTGCCATACCCAAGATCAACGGTTATCAGTCCCTGCACACCACGCTGGTCGGACCGTTTGGCACGCCGATCGAGTTTCAGTTCCGCACGCATGACATGCATCAAGTTGCCGAAGAAGGCGTTGCCGCGCACTGGCTCTACAAAACCGAGAATGCGTCACTCAACGACATTCAAAAGCGTACAAGCCAGTCCCTGCAGTCCCTACTCGACATACAAAGTCAGACAGGTGATTCGGGAGAATTCCTCGAACATGTCAAAGTCGATCTATTCCCGGATGCGGTCTATGTCTTTACACCAAAGGGTAAGATTATTTCTCTGCCCCGCGGTGCCACACCCATCGATTTTGCCTATTCCATTCATACCGATGTCGGTAACCATGTCACAGCCTGCAAAATCAATGGGGAAACGGTTGCACTCAAGCGTGAACTCTCGAGTGGAGATACCGTTGACATCATCACTTCGCCTGAGTCACAACCAAGCGCTCAGTGGTTGAACTATGCCAGAACAGGCCGTGCACGCTCCGAAATCAGGCACTATTTACGGACTGTTCAATTTGATGAGTCGGTCACGTTTGGTGAACGCATGCTCGAACAGGCTCTGGTTGAATTAAAAATTCAACTCCCGCCTAAAGACGATGCGCTATGGGATAAGCTCGTGCGCTCAAGCGGTGGAAGTTCTCGCGAAGAAATCCTCTCAGACATCGGTTTGGGCAAACGCCTTGCTGCTGTCGTAGCCCGCCGTTTTGCGCCCGATCATCCACTGGTCGCCACGACTGCAGCAGCAGACGAAGTGCTCAATGCTGCGCGATTTGTACCGATTTTTATTCACGGAAATGAAGGACAAGCAGTCCAGCTCGCGCCTTGTTGCGGCCCTCTGCCTGGCGATCAGATTGTGGCTGGCATCCGCATCGGACACGGCCTGGTTGTTCATACCGCAGAGTGTCCTATCGCCATGCGCGCTCGTGCCAAAGAACCCGAACGCTGGGTCGATATTGCATGGGATCAAGAGACCGCCAAACACTTTTCTGCTCGCATTGATATCATGGCCAAAAATGAACGCGGGGTGCTCAGTCGTATCGCCGCCGAAGTCGCACAGGCAGACTCAAACATTATTCACGTCACCATGACCGATGACGCGATGGCGGCCATGGTCTTAAACCTGACCGTACAGGTAGACAGTCGTAAACATCTCGCCCAGGTATTCCGATCGATCAGACGCGTCCCGCAGGTGCAAAAAATCGTCCGGGTCAAGGGCTAGTCAGGGGTACCCCACCCACCTCCACCGGGTGTTTCGACAACAAATACATCACCAGCATGCACCTCGGTCTGATCTTGTGGACCGAGCTTCTGCACCGAACCATCCTGACGGACAACATAATTCAAACCCTTACTCGCAGGCAGACCACCCTCCAGTCCAAAAGGTGCATGCAAGCGATTGTTGGAGAGAATTGCCGCTGTCATGGTTTGGAGGAATTTCACGCGTCTGATGGCTCCGTCACCACCGTGCCAGCGACCACGTCCGCCGGAATAAGGTTTGATTGCAAAACTCTCCAACCGAACTGGAAAACGTAATTCGAGCACTTCAGGATCGGTCAGTCTTGAATTGGTCATGTGCGCCTGCACCACCGAAGTGCCATGAAAACCTCCCGCTTGCCCTACAGATACTCCTAGCTGGCGCGGACCTGCTCCGGTCCCGCCTGCGATGGTTTCATAATACTGATGCGTAGCATTGCCGAACGTAAAATTATTCATCGTCCCCTGACTAGAGGCTAGCACGCCAAGGGCCCCATACAAGGCATTGACGATACACATGGATGTCTCAACATTACCGGCTACGACCGCGGCAGGCGAAAGGGGCTTGAGCATACAACCATCAGGAATGATGATGTCGATCGGCTTGAGACAACCCGCGTTCAAGGGAATATCATCATCTACAAGTGTTCTGAATACATAGAGCACCGCAGCAACCGTAATCGCCGCGGGCGCATTAAAGTTATTGGGTAATTGATCTGAGGTCCCCGTAAAGTCAACCGTGGCACGTCGCGCTGCCTGATCCACGCGAATCGCGACCTGAATCACTGCACCGTTGTCCAGACGATACGTGTAGCTGCCATCACGCAAGTCCCCCATCACGCGACGCACTGATTCCTCGGCATTGTCCTGGACGTGCTGCATATAGGCCTGAACGACTTCGAGACCGAAGTGCTCACACATATGCAGAAGCTCTTGGACACCCTTCTCGTTTGCAGCAATCTGCGCGCGCATATCCGCCAGGTTCTGATCCGGATTGCGGGCAGGCCATCGACCTGAATTCAGGATGTCGCGTGCAGCGACTTCATTAAAATGTCCTCGGCTCACAAGCTGAAAATTCGTAAACAGTACGCCTTCTTCGTGCACAAACGTCGAATGAGGCGGCATGGAGCCTGGCGTGATGCCACCGATATCAGCGTGATGACCACGTGAACCCACAAAGAATAAAAGCTCAGTTCCTGTGGAATCAAACACTGGAGAGATCACCGTCACATCCGGCAAATGTGTCCCGCCATGATATGGATCGTTCACAACAAACGCATCACCGGGAGACATGCGACCAGCATTGGCCACCATCACAGTACGGATCGATTCGCTCATGGAACCGAGATGCACAGGCATATGGGGAGCATTGGCAATCAGCTGGCCATCGGCATCGAATATTGCGCAGGAAAAATCTAGGCGCTCCTTGATATTGACTGAATAGGCAGTGTTTTGTAGCCGATAGCCCATCTGCTCAGCGATCGACATGAATAGATTATTAAAAATCTCAAGCATCACAGGATCGGCTGCGCGACCAATCACCTGACGCGAAGCAAGTGGCTCGACTCGATGCATCACGATATGGTTCATCGGAGTGACCGTCGCCTGCCAGCCTGCCTCGACCACCGTGGTCTGGTTGGACTCCGCAATAATTGCAGGACCGGCAATCACATCGCCGGGAATCAAATCAGCGCGAACATACAGCGGCGTATCGCGCCAAGATCCTGCACTGTACATCCTGCGTTGCCGCGCAGATTGCAAGGGAACATCTCTGTTGAACGCGATCGGAACATCGACAATCTGCGCTCCACCACCCTGAGCCTGCACAGATACGGTTTCAACAATCAATGCG
>CANBUF010000191.1 GCA_947372575.1 Alcaligenaceae bacterium
GTCGTCCTATAGGGTAGTAGGTTGCAGGCAGGCAGTTGTAGATGCAGAGATGGAGATGAACAGGCAACAAAAAACCCGCACAACAAATGTTGATGCGGGCCTAAAGATACTCTATCGCAAATAAGTTGACGCTAATGGCGGAGCGGACGGGACTCGAACCCGCGACCCCCGGCGTGACAGGCCGGTATTCTAACCAACTGAACTACCGCTCCGCAGCGGTCTAACTTTTTACTCGGTCAAACTCTTTACAACTACCAGACACTGCCTGAGCAATGCTAAAAAACTGGCGTCCCCAAGGGGATTCGAACCCCTGTACTCACCGTGAAAGGGTGATGTCCTAGGCCTCTAGACGATGGGGACCTAGATTTACTACTTTCTCCGCTTTGACTGGTGGAGGTAAGCGGGATCGAACCGCTGACCTCTTGCATGCCATGCAAGCGCTCTCCCAGCTGAGCTATACCCCCAAAACTCGAAAGCAGACTTTGGAGTTTAACAGCTACAAAGTACTGACTTCAATTTCGGCACCGGGGACAGAGGCCTCAGTGTGTCGACAGCGAAGAAACGAGATTATGCACACTTTTTTGGATTAGCGCAAATCAGTTTGGTGATCCCATCACTAAAACTAGTCCCCAATCTCCTGGCGAAAGGGTGAGTGCAGGCCTTCGGTATAGGCGTTGATGCCCGCGCGCTCTTGTTCCAGGTAGCGATCGACTGCATCGGCAAAGCCTTGGTGGGCAAGCCAGTGTGCAGAGTGTGTCTGAATCGGGATGAATCCACGTGCGAGTTTATGTTCGCCTTGTGCGCCGCCCTCAATGATCTCAACCTGATTGGCAATGGCCCATTCAATCGGTGCGTAGTAAGCGAGTTCGAAGTGCAGACAATCGACATGCTCCAGTGCGCCCCAGTAGCGGCCGTACAGGCGTCGCTGACCGTGCGGGCTATCAAGCCATAGGAGTGCGGCTGCAATCGGCTCTGCGGCCCGGTAGGCTAGCGCCAGGACGCAATGATCGGCCAGCGTGGTCGCAACCTCGTTGAAAAATGCCGGTGTGAGATAGGGTGTATTGCCACGCAGATGATAAGTGTTGGCGTAGCAGCGATAAAAGAAATCCCAGTGTTCAGGCGTGAGCGCGGCACCCGTCAGGACTTGCGTCGTGATGCCAGCTTCTCTGACTTTGCGGCGTTCGGCACGAATTTTTTTGCGTTTGCTCTGTGTCAGATCGGCCAGAAACCCTTCAAAGTCCTGCCAGTCCTGATTAAACCAGTGGAATTGAGTGTGCGTGCGCGGCATGCAGCCGGCGTCGCACAGTGCCTGTTGATCCGCCTGGGTGGTGTAGAGCACATGCAGGGAAGAGAGTTTGCTCTGTTCGGCCCAGTGCAGCAGCGCGACGGCTGCGGCCTGCCGATAGGGCTCTGTTGTCAGCAGGCGCGGTCCGGGGACCGGAGTAAAGGGAACTGCAGTGAGCCACTTTGGATAATATGAGAGGCCATGTCGTTCGTAGGCTTCGGCCCAGGCCCAGTCAAAGACGAATTCACCGTAGGAGTGCCGCTTGGCATACAGGGGAATGACTGCAACGAGTTCCTCTTTTGCGCCGTTTGTAGCAGAGGCTCCCTGCGCCCACAGCAACAGGTGGTTGGGTTGCCAGCCTGTGCCGGGTGTGACGCTGCCGGAGGATTCAAAGGCGCGCAGAAAAGCATGTTTGAGCATGACAGACCCGCCGCTCGCATCGACGAGTGCATCCCAGCTTGACGCCTCGATACGGTCAATGCTCTGGATCGCCTCAATGCGTATGCTGGTCATGCTGGGACGGCCCTGCGACGACGGATCAGGACTGCACAGAGAATGCCTGCCGATAACAGCAGCACTGGTACGTTGCCCAGGCGTGCATAGGGTGTCAATCCTGTCTGACCCTGCACGCTAACATCCAGCACGCCAGGCTGATGCGCGGGGAGCATGGCGATCGCCTGGCCGCGGGCGTCGATGGCGCCGGTTGTGCCGGTATTGGTCGCGCGCAACATCGGACGTGCAGTCTCCAGCGCACGCATGCGCGACATTTGCCAATGCTGGCGTAGTGCAAAAGAGTTGCCAAACCAGCCAAGATTACTGAAGTTAGCCAGAATTGTGGCGCCTGTTGCGCCAGGCAAGACTGGAATCAGCTCTTCGCCAAACACATCTTCGTAGCAAATATTGACTGCTACTTCCTGACCAGCGATGGCAAACGATGGTTGAACCAGTGCGCCGCGGTTGAAGTCTCCCATCGGGATCTGCATGAGGTCAACAAACCATCGAAATCCCCAGGGGATAAACTCACCAAAGGGCACCAGGTGGTGTTTGTCGTAGCGTTGCGCGGTAGTGCCTGCAAGGATGGTGCTAAGAGAGGTCTCGGCATTTAAGCCAATCACACTGTTGGTGTAAGTGCGATGGGTGGCGTCATAGAGGGCTGCACCCATGAGGATTGTGCTGCCCTGTCGAGCGGCAAGATTGCGCCATGCTTGCCAGACTGCCGGATCAACCTGATGCTGAAAAACAGCCAGAGCGGTCTCGGGCAGCAAGACGATTTGTGGTGTCAGCCCGCCTGCAGGGATCGCCGCTCCAGCTAGCTTGAGGTGCTCAGCGATATTAGCCATGATCTGGTTGGGCGCGAATTTCATTCCCTGATCGACATTGCCCTGTACGAGCCGCACCACGATGGGGGTGCCCGCAGGGGTGCTCCATTGCAAGAGACCGAGCACACCCCCCGCCAGTAACAGAATGACTGCAATCGCGCCGGGCAGTGCTCGCGTGGGTTGACTCCGTGGCGCTTGATGCGTTGCATCTAAAGCTACATCTGCCTCTGAGGCTGCACCTGAGTTTGTATCTGTGGCTGTATATGAAGTTGAAGTTGAAGTGGGACTGGCTGTGATATCCATCCCAGGATGCAGATTGTCTCCAATCAAGCCTGCAATCGCTGCCGCTGTAAACGCCGTTATAAAGGTCACGCCGTACACGCCGAGCAGTGCCGACCAGTTGGCGAACCAGCTGTCCATGTGTGCGTAGCCTGTGTTGAGCCAGGGGAATCCAGTAAACAGTGTGGCACGTAGCCATTCAGTGATTGTCCAGGCTGATGCCCAGACGAGGGCAGCTAAAAGGGGCGCACGTTTAAATAGCATTTCTGAAGAACGGGCAAAGCATCCCGTCGGATAGGCGATCCAGGCCGCTAGGCTTGCAAACAGGGCAAGATAGGAGGCAAGTGCTGCTAGGGCGAGAAACGCCAGAGGCAGGGGAATAAAGCCATAGGTATGCATGCTGATGGTTAGCCAATACAGGCCAACCATAAAGTGTGCAAGCGCAAAAAGCCAGGCATGACCTGCTGCGAAGCGTGCATTGGGGCTGTGCCAGATTGCATAAATGAGCCACGCCATGGTGGCGAGCTGCAAGGGACTGAGTGCCCAGGCAGGAAAGGGGACTGGCGCAAAGCTCAGGGCATGCAGGGCACCTGCCAGCAATAGTCCGAGCCTGAGGCGCCATTCTGTCCAGCTCGCATGGAGCATGCGGGCATTCAAGCCGCGCAGACAGTGGATCCGGATATTCACCGCGTCGGAGTCGGTCGTGCTTGTTCGGCCGCCGACTGGAGCTCGGATTGCGATCGGCGTTTCACGCGCAACCACAACGCACGGCGGCTGTCGGCACGCATGACCTCTATTTGTAGATCATCAAAGTGGGAAATGTCACCCCGCTTAGGGATGCGGCCAAGCTCATGCGCCAGCCAACCGCCCACTGTGTCGTAGTCACCTTCGGGCAAACTGGTTTCGATAATTTCATTGAACGCATCAATCTCAGTTGTCGCCAGGACGCGCCAGGTTTTCAGGCCATCCGCAAAAATCGTTTTTTCGCCGTCCACATCGTATTCGTCTTCGATGGCGCCGACGATCTGCTCGAGTACGTCTTCGAGTGTCACGAGCCCAGTAATGCCACCATGCTCGTCGATGACGACAGCAATATGGTTGCGATTGCTGCGGAATTCTTGCAGCAGAATATTGAGCCGTTTGGTCTCGGGAATAAACACTACAGGACGAATCAGGTCGCGCAATGTGAGCGAGGGAGTGACCATATGACGCAACAGGTCTTTGGTAATCACCACACCGATGATGTTCTCGCGCGAGCCTTCAAAAACCGGAAACCTGGAATGCGCGTCTTCGATGATCTGTGGCAGGAGCGTCTCGAGTGATGCGCTTGCATCGAGCAGATCCATCCGTGAACGCGGAACCATGACATCCTCAGCCGTTTGCTCGGAGACGGCGAGCGCACCCTTGAGCATGGAGTAGGAATCTGCATCGATGAGTTCGCGAGTACGCGCGGCATCTAGCACAGCCTTGATGCCTTCTCGATCTTCTGGTTCGTGACGAACCAGCGACAGGATGCGATCTAGCAGTGAGTGACGGGGACGTGCGGGCTTTGCCGATGTGTGGGGTGTTTCGGCAGCAGGATATGGATCTGACATTGTCCAAGGACAGAGTTTCGGAGCAACAAGGATAACCCGAAAGAGCTATCGCGGGATGGTATTCAGGGAAGAATATAGGGATCCGTGATCTGGAGCTCTGCTAGCATGGCGGTTTCGAGTGCCTCCATGTGCCTGGCTTCGCGTGCCTTGATATGGTCATAGCCCAAGGCATGGAGTGTTCCATGGATGGTCAGGTGAGCGGCATGATCAAGGATATTTTTGTGTTGTTCACGTGCTTCGCGGCTGAGCACCGGGATACAAATGACAATGTCACCCGAAGCAGTACCGTCAGGCGTGACACCATACTCAAAGGTCAGTACGTTGGTGGCGTAGTCTTTGTGACGGTAGCTGGCATTGAGTGTGCGACCCTCCGCTGCACCCACGAGTCTAACGCCTAGGTGCATGCGTTCGAACGCGACCATTCCGTCGGCATGCGCAGCACAGATGGCCCGCATGACCCAGCGCCTGATCCTCCAGCGAGGCAGACGCTTTTCTTGCACCCCATACTGAACAGACAGCGAGAGCTCAGGTTGGGTCTTGTTCAGCTTGCTCATAGGCATCCAC
>CANBUF010000192.1 GCA_947372575.1 Alcaligenaceae bacterium
CCTGACCCTGAAGTTTGATCCCATTTACCAGATAAATAGAAACTGGTATGTGCTCTTTACGCAAAGCGTTCAAGAAGGGGTCTTGCAAAGTTTGCCCTTTATTGCTCATTGGCAGGCTCCATTGTTGTTGTTGAAGGGCGTATCAATAAACGATGCACCCAATGTTAGAACTCTACAGGGTTTTCCCGAAGTGCGCTAGGGATTGGAACGTTTGGTTACTATTTAGTGTTAATAAAATAATCAAACTCTCAATTAAAGAAAAACTGACGTTTTAATGAATGAAAATTCACATTCATCTTCACCTTAACATCGGATCCGATCACTCCACACCCAAAAAAATTAATTGCGTTCAAATCAATTCAAGCTAAAGCAGTATTTCTAAAGCAGTATTTCTAAAGCAGTATTTCTTTGCATGCCTGGACCAGTTGTTCACATTGAGCATTGGTCCCAATGGTAATCCGCACAAAATCCTGGATACGAGCAATCTTAAAATGTCTGACCAGAATATTTTTATCACGCAATTGCGACGCAAATTCCGCGCCCGATAAGCTCGGATGACGCGCAAAGATGAAATTAGCCTGTGAGGGCAAGACCTCAAAACCGAGCAGCGTAAGTGCTTCGGTTAATTGCTCACGGGACTGAATAACGGCCTGACGTGATTGGTCAAAATGTGCTTCATCCTCAATAGCAGCAATCGCTCCGGCTTGAGCAAGTCGATCGAGCGGGTAGGAATTAAAGCTGTTTTTTACCCGATCCAGGCCTTGAATCAGCTCAGGATGTCCCATTGCATAGCCGACACGTAAACCTGCAAGCGATCGTGATTTAGAAAGCGTGTGAACCACCAGCAGATTAGGATATTTGGCAATCAAAGTCGCGGCAGATTCAGCACCAAAGTCAACGTAGGCTTCATCAATCACAACAGGGATATCCGGATGAGCGGCAATGACCTGTTCAATCAAACCTAGGGGATGCCCTCGACCTGTCGGTGCATTCGGGTTTGGAAAAATGATGGCGCCAGCCGACAGGCCCTGCCCTGGCATGTAGTCCTGCAGACGAATGCTCAAGCTTTCGTCGAGCGGGATACAGCGGTACTGGATCTGATACAGCCCGCAATACACAGGATAAAAGCTATAGGTAATGTCAGGAAAGACAACCGGAGCATCTTGCTTGAGCAGTGCATGAAATGCGTGCGCCAGGACTTCATCAGAACCATTGCCTACAAACACATGGTCTGGTGTCAAACCAAAACGTTTGGCAATTGCGCGCCTCAGCTCCAGCGAGGTCGGATCCGGGTATAGCCGCAATGTCTCATTATTGGCTGCGGCAATCGCTTCAATCACGCGTGGCGAGGGACCATATGGATGCTCGTTGGTATTGAGCTTGACCAGATTCTGGACCCGGGGCTGTTCACCTGGTACATAGGGATCAAGCTGACTTACCAGACTGCTCCAAAAACGGCTCATGATGAATGGAATGGCTTATAAAAGTGGACGTTGATTTAATTATCAGCGTAGGGGTTGAAAGAAGACTTGAATTCAATGCGTAACGGCGTACCTGCCAGCTCGAAAGCATCGCGAAAACGTCCCTCAAGGTAACGGCGGTAGGAATCCGAAATCGCATCCAGTGCATTGCCGTGGATGATAATCAATGGCGGATTCTGTCCACCCTGGTGTGCATAACGCATCTTGGGACGGAAAATTCCCTTGCGTGGGGGCTGTTGCTGTTCAACTGCGGCCTGCAACTCACGCGTGAGTTTAGGTGTCGATAGCTTGGCAAATGCTGCGGCATGCGCAGCATTGACGGATTTCAAGAGGTTATTGACACCCTGCCCGCGCAAGGCCGAAATCGTATGTACCCGCGCAAAGGAGAGGAATCGTAATTTACGATCAAATTCACGCTGAATACGCTCTCTCTGATCCGTATCTAGACCATCCCACTTATTGATGGCTACAACCAGTGCACGGCCTGTCTCGAGAATAAACCCTGCAATGTGGGCATCCTGATCCGAGACTTCGTGCTGCGCATCGATCATCAGCAGTACAACGTTGCTCGCCTCAATGGCCTGCAAGGTCTTAATCACAGAGAATTTTTCAATTGCTTCAAAAACTTTGCCACGCTTGCGCAAACCGGCGGTATCAATCAGTGTGTACTGCTTGCCGCCACGATCGAATTCAATTTCAATCGCGTCGCGTGTCGTGCCTGGCATGTCAAAAGCGATGACACGTTCTTCACCTAGCAAGGTATTGATGAGCGTGGATTTACCAACGTTGGGACGCCCCACAATCGCGAGCTTAATCCGGTGTTCAAAAGGCTCTGCCTCTTCGGCTGCAGTCGCTTCAGCTGCAGCCTTGAGGGCTTCATCGGAAGGCTCTACATCATCGGCATCATAGACTTCGACAACAGGCTCTTGACCGAGACCCACGAGGGCATGCTCGATCAGACTGGTGATGCCTTCGCCATGTGCAGCTGAAATTGCAACAGGCTGGCCCAGGCCCAGCTCATGGAATTCTGCAACAGCGCTGCCGTGCAGCATGCCTTCGGCCTTGTTGACGCACAGGACAACGCGTTGACCGAGTTTACGCAACAACCGCGCAATATCATGATCGTGCGCGTTTACACCTGCGCGCGCGTCAACCAGGAAAATCACCACATCAGCCTCAGCGATTGCCTGCTGGGTTTGGCGGGCCATCTGATGCAAAATGCCGTCTTTGGCGACAGGTTCAAAACCACCTGTATCCACTACGATAAACGGCTTTTCACCCACACGGCCTTCGCCATAGTGGCGATCTCGTGTGAGTCCGGAAAAGTCGGCAACCAGCGCTGAACGCGAACGCGTCAGACGATTAAACAAGGTGGATTTGCCAACGTTCGGGCGCCCAACCAGGGCAACAACAGGTTTAAATGACACGGATTAATTCAACACTATCATGATCAAGGCACCATCGCCCGTCTGGACGAGAATACCCTGGGTTGTTGCCAGCGGTGGTGCTTGAACCGCACCTCCTCCGACAGAAATTCGAGCCAGCAGCCGGCCATCGTCAGGTGACAAGAAGTGGACAAAACCTTCAAAGTCACCCACAGCAACTGCTGAACCGATCGCGGCAGGGCTTGTGACCCGGCGATTACTCAAAGCATCCTGCTTCCAGGCGAGCGTCCCGTCCTGCAAAGCGAATGCAGAAATGACGTCTTTTGTGTTGGGTGCATAAGCAAAGCGGTTATCGACTGCCATGCCAACATTACTTGAAAAGGTCTTACTCCAGACGGGCCGACCACCTGTCGCGATATCAAAGCAAATGATACGCCCCTGGTGCGCCACAGCGCAAAGCAAGGGCCCGATCACAATGGGAGCGCCCACAACATCATTGACACGCTCGAGATCGGTTGAGCCCTTTGGCACGGCAACAACGCCCTCCCACTGTACATCGCCGGTCTGGGCATTAATTGCAATCAGTTTGCCACCGGGAATACCACTGAGCACCATGCCTTCGAGCAGAGCCATACGTGCGGGTGCGCGCAATGCCAGCGAAGGTCCAGGACGCTGGACACTCCAGAGGCGATCGCCCGTCTCAGCATTAAAGGCCTGGATACGGTAGTCGCCACTGCGCACAATCACCACACCAAAACCAACGATTGGAGGAATGACGACTTCGCTGCTGGCGCGCGTCTGCCATTTGACCTGACCATTGTCATCGAGCGCAATCACATTGCCGTCCTGCGACACAACTGCCGTCGTCGTACCATCACTGCCAGTCCCAGCACCGAGTTTTTGATCGAGCTTGATTTTCCAGACAGTTGCACCGGAATTCAGGTCGTATTTACTGACTGAACCGTCGCCAGACGCAGCATAGACATTCTCGCGCACCACGACAGGTGCGAATCCAATTCCGGTACCGCTGCCAATTGCAGCTTTCCAGCCAATCTGGGCTGACAAGCCTGCCGTGTAGGTCGTGAGTGGCGAAGGATCATTGCGACCATCATCGCCAGTGAACAGACTACATCCTGCCAGGCTCAGCAATGCTAAGAGGGACAAGACTTTTAACACTCGACATACACGTGATGACGACATGTTCAGACTCCCAGGGCATCAATTTTAAGTTTAACAATGGGCGCAAGCGGACTGGTTGCGCCCAACGTCTCAAGCGCCTTTTTCCAGGCTTCACGCGCCTCGGCTACCTTGCCCTGTGCCGCGTAAATATCGCCACGACGATCTGCGTACAGGCCCGCAAAAGCCGGATCTGCATCCTTAAGCTGATTGAGTGCCGCGTCATAGTCCTTCTGATCTGAGAGCAATCCTGCCAGGCGCAGATGTGCCACAGGAACGAGTGCGACATGCTTAGTCTGCACCAGCCATTCCAGCTGGCTACGGGCAGCAGCCAGATCGTTGCGGGCTTGCAGGGCTGTCGCAGCAACGAGGGCTCCACGCGCGGCATAGTCTGTGGCCGCGTAGTCGTCGCGTAACGTTTTCATGGCAGCATTAATACGTGCAACCGACTCGTCACCGGTCTGGCGACTCGCATCCTCAAGGGCTTCAAAATAACCACGCGCTTGACCCGCCTGATTGGTTTGATACCATTGCCAGCCACGCCAACCAGCCAGGATCACCAGGGCAATCAGCAAGAGGGTCGAGACCAGGGTGCCATATTTACCCCACCAGGCGCGCAACTGGTCTATCTGTTCCTGCTCTTCGAGATCGTATGCCATGCTGTTTAAACCTTATCTTTCAAAAAAGCCACCAAACTGTCGAGTGGCACTTGTTGCTGCATTGAATCACCTGAAGCTGCGGTCTGCCGCAACATTTTGACCGAGGCCATGCCTGCAGACAGTTCATCGCCTGCAAGGATAACCGCAATCGCTGCCGCACTCGCATCGGCACGTTTGAATTGAGACTTAAAACTCCCCGAACCTGCGTGAACAATCACTGAAATACCAGTGTCGCGCAAAGACTCGGCCAACACAGCAGCACGACGCTGAGCCTCGTCCCCCTGCTGAACAATGTAGACATCACATTCAGGTATTGCTGTTTCG
>CANBUF010000193.1 GCA_947372575.1 Alcaligenaceae bacterium
ATGCTTGATATTCTGATGACCTTGCGTGCACGTGCGCCAATCGACTTTGAAATCATTGCAGTCAATTTGGATCAGAAACAACCGGGGTTCCCTGCCGATGTACTCCCCAGGTACTTGACCTCGATCAACGTCCCCTTTCATATCGAAACTCAAGACACCTACTCAATCGTCAAACGCGTCGTTCCCGAGGGCAAAACAACGTGCTCCCTGTGCTCACGACTCAGACGCGGGGTCTTGTATCGCGTAGCCACAGAACTGGGCGCCACCAAGATTGCTCTGGGCCACCATCGTGATGACATCCTTGCGACTTTTTTCTTGAATCTTTTTTATGGCGCAAAGATGAAGGCCATGCCACCCAAACTCGTCTCCGACGATGGCCGCCATACTGTCATCCGACCACTGGCCTACATCCCCGAAGTCGATTTGATTGCCTATTCAAATTGGAAAAAATTCCCAATCATTCCGTGCAACTTATGTGGCTCACAAGAAAATCTGAAGCGTCAGGAAATTGGCCGCATGCTCAAAGAATGGGACCAACAAGATCCACGCCGTGCATGGAATACCTTCAAGGCGCTCGCCAATGTTGCACCATCGCACCTGATGGACACAAACCTTTTTGACTTTGTTGGTCTCAAGCCCTCGTGCATCGCCCATCAGGATGGGGATATTGGCTTTGACCCGATTGACCTGAATCAAGAGACTGAGTAGCTAGGCCTGCGATTGATTTGCAACGCCAGACTCTCAGCTCAAGATGCAGTCCGCTGCCGAATTTACTCTGTTGCGCCAGCGGCAACCAGCGCTTGCTTGAGTTCGCCACTCTGGTCCATTTCGGTCATGATGTCGGATCCGCCAATGAACTCACCTGCCACATACAACTGTGGAATCGTGGGCCATTGCGAGTAGGTTTTAATGCCGTTACGGACATCTTCGTCTTCGAGCACATTGACCGTTACCAGTTTGGTCACGCCACAGGATTTCAGAATCTGAATCGCACGCGCTGAAAAACCACACTGAGGTGCTTGTGCGGTGCCTTTCATGAACAACACCACGGGATTGCCTGTGACTGTTTCACGGATAAATGTCTGTACGTCGCTCATGATGTCTCTGCTACTAAATAGTGAATGAAAAATTAGATACTAAATAAACCAATAAGTTCGAAGGTTCTTACGTCGAATTGAACTGCGCCTGCCAGGTTGAATCTTGACTAGGATGGATCAAAGCCAGGATCAATCTTATCTACTTTCAAAATACATTATAAAGTTCCACCAGTAACCCGGGCGATACCTGCGAGATCGTCTAGGCTACGGACATCTTTGAAACCATGCTCCAGTAATAAGGCCTGAATGGCACCCGCCTGATCGTAACCATGTTCGAGCCATAGC
This sequence comes from Alcaligenaceae bacterium, assembly GCA_947372575.1. The sequence continues at coordinate 1,383 of CANBUF010000193.1, forward strand.
GTGCCACCCTCAAACAGGTGTTTTTGCGCGCCGGCGATAATGATACGAATCGCACTCAGTCCATCGGCACCATCAGTGAGCGCAAAAACAGGCTCAAACCTTAAGTCTCCTGACTCCAGATGCGCATCACCCTTAGCAATATAAGGCGGATTAGAGACGATCAGATCAAATCGCCCCTCTGGCGGTAGGGCTTCATACCAGCTACCCTGCCACCACTGCACCCGTGCACCAAGCTGCTGGCAATTCTGTTGGGCGACACAGAGTGCAGGCTCACTGATATCGGTCGCCGTCACAATGGCATCTGGACGGGCCAGTGCCACGCTAATCGCGACCGCTCCGCTGCCAGTTCCGAGATCTAAAATACTGGGTGCCTGACAGCCCTCTATGACCTTTAACGCAACATCTACCAGCAATTCTGTTTCAGGCCTGGGGATCAGTACATCTGGCGTCACGGCAAACCGATACGCCATAAACTCCCGATAACCCACCAGATGCGCCATTGGCTTGCCTTGCCGACGTTGCGCGGCGAGCGTTAAAAACGATGCTGCTGCTTCGGGTGCAAGCGGATCTGTATCGTGCGCAAGGAGCCAGGCGCGCGGTTTTTGCAAGACATGCTCAAGCAGCATCCGCGCCTCCAGACGCGGCAGCCCGCTCACATGCATCAACGACTGCACTGACTGCATTAAATCTCATCCCCCAATGCAGCAAGCAATTCTGCCTGATGCTCAGCAATCAACGCACCGGTGACATCATCCAGATCACCTTCCATGATGTTGGCGAGCTTATAGAGCGTGAGGTTGATCCTGTGATCCGTTAACCTGCCCTGCGGGAAGTTATATGTGCGAATGCGCTCGGATCGATCACCCGAACCCACAAGGCTTTTACGCGTCGCCGCCTCTTTGTCGTGACGTTCACGCTGCACTTTATCTTTCAGACGCGCAGCGAGCACCTGCATGGCTTTATCTTTGTTGCGATGCTGCGACCTGTCATCCTGGCACTCCACAACGAGGCCCGTTGGCAGGTGGGTAATGCGTACCGCAGAGTCTGTTTTGTTAATGTGCTGACCACCTGCGCCACTCGCCCGAAAGGTATCGATCCGCAGCTCGCTCGGGTTGATCACGATTTCAGTCGCCGCATCGGCCTCCGGCATCACTGCCACCGTGCAGGCTGAGGTGTGAATCCGGCCTTGTGTTTCGGTAGCTGGCACGCGCTGGACGCGATGGGCACCCGATTCAAACTTCAACCGACCATACACACCGTCACCATCGAGACGCACAATGACTTCCCGATATCCCCCAAGCTCAGAGGGGCTCTCAGACATCAGTTCAACCTTCCAGCCTTTTTGCTCAGCATAGCGCGAGTACATCCGCAGCAAATCTCCGGCGAACAGTGCACTTTCATCGCCACCTGTACCCGCACGAATTTCAAGAAAGACACTGCGGCCATCATCCGGGTCACGCGGCAACAGCTGCAACTGCAACGCAGTCTCGAGCTGCTCAATGCGAGTTTTGCACGCGTCCATCTCTTCAAGCGCCATGGCCTTCATTTCAGAATCGTCGAGCATGAGGCGCGCGCCTTCCAAATCCGACTCTGCAGACTCAAAGGCTTCAAACGCCTGGACGACCGGCTCAATTTCGGCACGCTCACGCGAAAGCTTGCGGAACTGCGTCATATCGTTGGCTGCATCAGGCTCAGCCAGCAAAGCATCGAGATCGACGAGTCGACGCGACAGATGCTCTAGACGGGAACGCATTGATTGTTTCATGGGGACTTTCAGACTTAAAGATAAAGGGGATTCGGCAGCTTACGCGTTGCGGTCCGCCCTGCCTCAGGACAAACAGCGAAATAACAGTCGAACAACGCTAACGCCGACCGCGACCCGAGGGGAATATGCGCGGCAACCAGCTCAGCAATTGCTGGCGGTCTTTTTCTTCACTTTTATTAAGTGCGGCCAAGGTGCCGTGGAGATATTTTTGTGTCAGGCCATTGGCCAGGTGCTCGAGCACAGCCTCAGGTGAATCGCCACGTGCCAGCATACGGCGCGCACGCTCGAGCTCCTGCTCCTGGACTGCATGCGCAGTTGCCTGTAAATCCTGGATAACAGGTACGTTTGCACGCACTTGCATCCAGTGCATAAAGTTATTGACGCGTGCGTCGATGATCGCCTCGGCCTCAACTACTGCCGCACGCCGCGCGTCTGTGCCGGACTGGACGACCACACCGAGATCATCCACCGAGTACAGGTAAACATCATCCAGACGGGCAACCTCAGGCTCAATATCCCGTGGCACGGCCAGATCAACCATCACGATGGGTTTGCGACGACGCTGACGTGTTGCCCGCTCGACCATCCCCAGACCCAGAATGGGCAGGGAGCTTGCCGTACAGGACACGACCACATCAAATTCTGCCAGCCGCTCTGGCAGATCACCTAAACGCATCGTGGTCGCAGCAAAACGGCTCGCTAACGTCTCTGCGCGCTCCAGGGTGCGGTTCGCAACCACAACCGAAGCAGGCTGACGCGCAGCGAAGTGCGTCGCACAGAGCTCAATCATCTCGCCCGCACCGATAAACAAGACCTTGCATTCACTCAGATCGCCGAACACGCGCTCAGACAGACGAACCGCCGCTGCCGCTAACGAAACAGACTGCGCACCGATCGCGGTGGTCGAGCGCACTTCCTTAGCAACGGAGAAGGTACGTTGAAACATCTGATGCAACAGTGTGCCTAACGAGCCAGCCTCATCAGCCGTTCTGACAGCGTCTTTCATCTGACCAAGGATCTGAGGCTCTCCGATTACCATCGAGTCCAGACCGCTCGCGACACGAAAAGCATGTCTGACCGCCTCGTCACGCCCATACAGGTAGACGTGGGGCTTGAGGATGCCGGCCTCTATCTGATTGAATTCAGCGAGCCACGCGGGCAATTGCTCTGCGACCTGCGGTTCAGCTGCACAATAGAGTTCGGTGCGATTACAGGTAGAGAGGATTGCCGCTTCTTTGACCGCGCCACCGAAAGCACTGCGCAACGCCGTCAAGGCAGGCAGCACCAGGTCTTCGGGCATAGACACACGCTCTCTCACCGCGACGGGTGCCGAGACATGATTCAAGCCCAATGCGAGGACGTTAACCGTCATAAGTATTAGCGATTACCTGTTAGGAATATCTGTATTATAGGACTGTCGCGGACAAGAAGATCCCACCGCCGAGCGAAGATTTCACATTTGGTGTAATATTTCGGCCTCAGATGGCCTGGTAGCTCAGTCGGTAGAGCAGAGGATTGAAAATCCTTGTGTCGGTGGTTCGATTCCGCCCCGGGCCACCATCTGATTACTTAAAAACCCGGCTCTACCCCATTAACGGGGGATGAGCAGTATTCATTAAACAGCAGTACTCATCAAACACGGCTAAATACGCCGTTCCAACCGCAGTGGGCCAAGACCCTCAGCCGGTAATTTTCAAAATTTCTAAATCCGTATGCCCTTCGGGACATCATTTCCATTTTAGTGTGGAATCCTTCGGTGATCCCGTTTGATTGTGATGTGCGCCACATCCTGACGATCGGCTCCAACCAAGAATTCAGTGTGTGAGCCAAGGTGCGGGCCGGACTTTGAGCCAATTGTGCAATCAACTTAAGCA
>CANBUF010000194.1 GCA_947372575.1 Alcaligenaceae bacterium
TCTTCTCACCATCGGATTGCCCAGACTTACACGATAAAGTCGGCGAAGCTTTCGAACGCGCCTATGTCGGCTACGAAGAAAAAGCCGCACGCGGCGAACTTGAATTGTTCAAAAAAATGCCTGCAAACAGCTTGTGGCGCAAGATGCTATCGATGCTGTTTGAAACCGGTCACCCATGGATCACGTTTAAAGATCCTTGCAACATCCGCTCACCACAGCAACACGTCGGTGTCGTGCACAGCTCGAACCTCTGCACAGAGATCACACTCAACACCAACGAAACTGAAATCGCAGTGTGCAACCTGGGCTCAGTCAACCTGCTCGCCCACCTCAAGCACAATGCAGATGGCACGCAAGTCCTCGATCAGGACAAACTCAAGCGCACCATCACGATCGCCATGCGCATGCTCGACAACGTGATCGACATCAATTACTACGCAGTAGACAAAGCGCGCAACTCCAACGTGCGCCATCGTCCAGTGGGCCTGGGCATCATGGGCTTCCAGGATTGTCTGCATGCGATGCGCGTACCTTATGCATCGCAAGCAGCCATCGAATTTGCAGATCGTTCAATGGAAGCCGTGTGCTACTACGCTTATGGCGCATCAAGCGATCTGGCCGCTGAACGCGGTCGCTACGCAAGCTTTGATGGATCACTTTGGTCGCGCGGAATTTTGCCGCATGACTCGATTGCATTGCTGCGTGAACATCGTGGTGGCTACGTTGAAGTTGACGATTCAATCACACTAGATTGGGATTCGTTGCGCGCACGCATCAGACTTCAAGGTATGCGTAACTCTAATTGCGTTGCAATTGCCCCAACCGCAACAATTTCGAATATTATTGGCGTGTCCGCGTGTATCGAGCCAACATATCAAAACTTGTACGTTAAATCGAACCTCTCCGGCGAGTTCACTGTCGTCAACGAACATCTTGTTCGTGACCTCAAGAAACTCGGAATATGGGATGAAGTGATGGTCGCCGATCTTAAATATTTCGATGGCAGCTTGTCCCGCATTGATCGCGTCCCCGCCGATCTGCGCGCCCTATACGCCACAGCTTTTGAAGTCGAACCGAACTGGATCGTCGAATGTGCCTCACGTCGCCAGAAATGGATCGATCAAGCACAGTCACTGAATATTTATATGGCTGGCGCTTCGGGCAAAAAACTCGACGACACATACAAACTTGCATGGCTGCGCGGCCTCAAGACCACTTACTACCTGCGTACACTTGGTGCGACAAGCGCCGAAAAATCGACGGGTCGTGGTGGCGAGCTTAACGCGGTCAACGTGTCAGGTGCCAATTCAACAAGCGGCACATTTGCATCCGCACCGGCGCTGCCTGAAGCTGAAATTCTGGGAGTGGCTTGCAACATGAGACCTGGCGATCCAGGTTTCGAAGAGTGCGAAGCCTGCCAATAACATATACCGGAATCAATCATGCTGACCTGGAACGACGAACCTACCCTGCAAACTTCGCCCCCGATGGGCGGGGTTCCTGCACAGGCTTCACAGCCTCAACGCAATGCCACCGGCGTGTTCGGTGACGACGCCCTGCCCACACCCGGTCTGACTCAGAAGCCTGTGGTGGCCGATGCCGCCACACGCGTCAATGTCGCCGACAAACGCATCATTAACGGCCAGACCGATGTCAATCAGTTAGTCCCGTTCAAGTACAAATGGGCCTGGGAAAAATATATTGCGACCTGCGCCAACCACTGGATGCCGCAAGAAATCAATATGTCCCGTGACATCGCGCTCTGGAAGAATCCGAATGGGCTGACAGAAGATGAGCGCCGTATTATCAAGCGCAATCTTGGCTTTTTCGTGACTGCAGACTCTCTTGCAGCCAACAATATTGTCTTGGGCACATACCGCCATATCACGGCTCCCGAATGCCGTCAGTTTTTATTGCGCCAGGCCTTCGAAGAAGCGATTCATACCCACGCCTATCAATATATTGTTGAAAGTCTGGATCTCGATGCTTCAGAGATCTTCAATGCTTACAACGAAGTCCCTTCGATTCGTGCCAAAGATCAGTTCCTGATCCCGTTCATTGATGTCATTGCCGACCCAAACTTTAAAACAGGTACACCAGAGGCCGACCAGACGCTGCTCAAATCCCTGATCGTATTTGCATGCCTGATGGAAGGCTTGTTCTTTTACGTCGGTTTCACGCAAATTCTCGCTCTGGGTCGTCAGAATAAAATGACGGGTGCCGCAGAACAGTACATGTACATCCTGCGTGATGAGTCCATGCACTGCAATTTTGGCATTGACCTCATCAATACGATCAAACTTGAAAATCCGCACCTTTGGACACCCGCGTTTCGTGAAGAAATTCGTGCCCTGTTCGCCAAGGCTGTCGATCTCGAATACGCGTATGCCGAAGACACCATGCCACGCGGTGTGCTGGGTCTGAATGCGCCGATGTTCAAATCATATTTGCGCTTTATTGCCAATCGTCGTTGCCAGCAGATCGGCATCGAACCGCTATTTGCCCAGGAAGAGAATCCTTTCCCGTGGATGGCTGAGATGATTGATTTAAAGAAAGAACGTAATTTTTTCGAAACACGCGTGATTGAGTATCAGACAGGTGGTGCCCTTAGCTGGGAATAATCCGCAGGTCAGAGTCTTGACGCGCTGCAGTACTTTCCGGTGGATGTTGAAAATCTCCACCGGTGCCATTTGAATTGGTTCGCGCGAACTTCGCGGGAGGCAGTTCAAATGGCTGTGCCGTATTCATTAGCACAAACCAGTTTGTCTACCGAAGTCTGGTAGTGGTTTGTTCCTATGAATAACTCGGGCGACATGAAATCCCATGGTGGGATAAGTCAAGCACGGGTTTAATGTTTGGGACCCTGAACTAAGGAGCATTACCATGGCAACAGCCAAAAAAGCAGTTAAGAAGGTCGCAGCAAAGAAGCCTGCAGCAGCCAAGAAAGTCGTGGCTAAAAAAGTTGTGGCAAAGAAAGTTGTAGCTAAGAAAGTTGTCGCTAAGAAGCCTGCCGCTAAAAAAGTAGCAGCTAAGAAGCCAGCAGCTAAAAAAGTAGCAGCTAAGAAGCCAGCAGCCAAAAAAGTTGCCGCTAAGAAGCCTGCAGCTAAAAAAGTAGCAGCTAAAAAGCCAGCAGCCAAAAAAGTTGCCGCTAAGAAGCCCGCTGCCAAGAAAGTTGTTGCAAAACCTGCAGCAAAGCCCGCAGCAAAACCAGCAGCTAAGCCAGCTGCAAAAAAAAAATAGTTAAAAAAGCTGCGGCGAATAAGCCAGCAGTTGCTGCCCCCTCGACAGCAGCAGTTCCAGGCGCTAAAACAGCGCTGAATCCTGCAGCATCGTGGCCGTTCCCCACGGGTGGCCGTCCTTAAGCTTCAGGCTTGAGTTTGTCAGTACAAACCGCCCGGTTCACTGGGCGGTTTTTTATTTAGGGGAACCTGTTCGAGACAATATGCAACCAACCCATTGCTCATGCGACAATGAACCCCTATATTTAGTCATCAAGGACGGCACTCATATGCTTGGCGATATCGTGCGTTTTTTACTCGAAATCAGTGCATCGCTCTTTGGTGCGGCCTTATTGGCACGCGCCTGGATTCATGCAGTTAGATTACATCCCTTCAATCCCATGTCCCAGGCCATCCATCAGGCAACAAACTGGCTAATACTGCCCCTGCGCAAAATACTACCTGCCGGCAAAACGATTGACTGGGCGAGTCTGCTCGCAGCCCTGTTGATTGCGGTGTGCTATCTGATCCTGATGTGGGTCGTGTCGGCTGGCACACTCCCCCCGCCTGGACTCCTCCCGGCAGTGATCGGCGCTGCTGTGGTAACCATGGCGCGCTGGGCGTTGAATTTGGTTGTCTGGATGACACTGATACAAGCCGTACTGTCATGGGTCAATCCACTCGCTGCGGTGATGCCTGTATTGCGCACACTCACCGAACCGCTGTTGCTGCCGATTCGCAGAATCATGCCCCAGTTCGGCTCCCTCGACTTGTCTCCCATTGCGCTGTTGATCCTAGCGCAAATTGCGATGATGGTACTGAATCGAATCAGTTTTTCTCTTTTTGGTGTGTAGAGCATGTCGAATGTTTTAAAGCGTACGCAATCTGCGTGCGCAATCATGCTCGGGCTTGTCATCAGCCTGTGTGCAAATAGTGCGCACAGCCAGAGCCTGCCGACCTCCGTGCTCTTTAATGCGACAACAAAAACCGCCAAAGACACCAAAACCGATACAAAATTCACCTCGGTAACTGGCCCACAACTTTCACTACGCTCAGCCGCCGAAATTGAGGCACAACTTGCGGATATGCAGGGGCGACTCGACACGGCAAAAGCCGAGTTCAGCAAAGCACAGAACGCACTGAAGCAAGCCACACCCGCAGACATTGCAGCGCGCGACGCCTTGAACGAGCGCATGAACTATCTGCAACAGCAGACAGAAGGCTACAGCCAAATCGTCGACACAATTAAAGACCTGCGTCGACTCAACGAAAAAGTCGTCACATTACAGAAGGACAAAGATAACTGGCAACCACCTGCGGGATCAGCTCCATGGCGCCTGGCCGTAGGTGATGAAGCCCAGCTCGCGATCCTTCAAGTGCAATACCAAATCCAGCACCTGGATCAACGTCTCACAATTCTCGATGAGCAGCTGCTTGATCTGAAAAAAACACACGGTCAGATCGAAGTTGAACTGCGTCAGGCAAGCACCCGCTCAGATAGCAGTCTGCTCATCCCAAATGCAGGCCCGTCACGTTCGGTCGAGGCAATCACGCGCCGGCAGGAGCTGAATAATATCGATATTTCCATTGCAGTCATCGACCGCGATTCGGTCATGATGGAGCGCCTGATTGCGACGACACGCCTGGCCTCGCTCAAGCGCACCTGGGCGTATTACGATAATCAGTTTGAGTATTCGGACGAAGATCTGAAAACCACGCTCAGTGATCTTGAAAAACAAATTTCCACACTGCGCAATAAAGAACTTCAAGCCAGTACAAAGATC
>CANBUF010000195.1 GCA_947372575.1 Alcaligenaceae bacterium
ACCACCAGACAAGTCCGAGGGCATCAGCGCCGCATCGCGTGAGGTCAGTCCCATCCAGCTCAACCGCATCAGCACCACATCGCGAATCAGGTCCTCAGGTAGATGATGCACCTCACGCAAAGGCAGCGCAACATTATCAAAGACGGGCAAGGCAGAAAACAGCGCCCCCGCCTGAAACAGCATGCCCCAGCGGCGTGTCAATTTGATCCGATCCACCCCCAGGTAATCATGGACCGGGCGCCCAAAGACTTTCACCACACCCGCTTTGGGTGAATCCAGTCCTAAAATTTGCCGCAGCAGCGTGGTTTTACCCGAACCTGACCCACCAACCAGGGCGAGAATTTCCTTAGGGAAAATGTTCAGGTTGAGATTTTCATGCACCACATGACTACCAAACGCCGTGGTCAGATTTTCAATTTCGATAATGGGCGCCTGAGCCATCAGATATCCATCGCATTGAAAATCAACGCATAAATGGCATCAATCAGGATCACACCTGTAATAGCAGTCACGACTGACGCGGTGGTGCCTTTGCCGAGGCTTTCGGTATTAGGTTCGATACGCAGACCAAAGTGACAGGCAACCAAAGCAATCCATATCCCAAAGGTCACGCCTTTAACCATGCCGATCCAGTAGTTCTTAATTCCGATTGCGTCGGGCAGACGATCCGAAAACCACACGACCGACAACCCGAGCTGCATCTTGGCCGACAACATGCCCCCGATGAGTGCCAGTGCATCGGTCCATAACACCAATAGCGGCATGGTCAGTGCCAATGCAATCACTCGAGGCAGAATCAGGCGCTGCCCTTCGGAGATCCCCATGACTTGCATCGCATCGAGTTCCTGGGTAACACGCATAACACCGATCTGTGCGGTGATCGAAGAACCCGATCGACCGGCAACTAAAATGGCCGCGAGCACCGGACCGAGCTCGCGAACAATCGACAGACCTAGCAATTTGACAATAAACTGACCTGCGCCAAAGACTGCCAGCTGTTGTGCGGACAAATAAGACAACACCACACCGATCAAAAAACCGACCAGGGCAGTGATGCCGAGCGCCTGCGCACCCATGCGAAACACCTGCGCAGAGATCTCACGCCAGGGACCACGCAGCGGCCGCATGCACAACGCAGAAAAATTAATCAGCAAGCCGCCCATCAACAGCAGAATCTCTCTGCCGTGGCTCGCGACTGAATACATACCCTCGCCCAGTGACGCGATCCAGCCCACCCAGTCAATGGGCTTTTGACCTGGTGCCTCAGCGATGGGATGATCCGCGAGAATTTTGAATAATGCCTGCTGCCCTTCGGATAACTGGGTACCTGCTGGAATCGTTTGTCCCCACTGCTGCAATAGGAGCTGTGCACCCACAGCATCGAGCTTATTGACCCCGGAGAGTTCCCACTTGGTGGCACCACTCGCAGACTGTAAAAGCTGCCTGCGGCGGTCGACCTCACCTCGTTCCGAGAGCACCGGCACATTCCAGTCCCCGGACAAATGGCAGACGCCATCCGTGCACGTCACGGGCGCAGAAGTAGCAGAAGGATGGGCAGCTCGGACCATGTGGGACAGACTTCCTGACATTAAGGATATGTTTCCTCAGACAGTTCACATCATAAAGCAGTCAGAGCCCGTAAAATGCGATTTATGACCTTATTCACTGCAACCGACTCGCCGGCTCACAACCAGGCAGCGCTGCCTGCCCCTCAAGCACTGACAGAGCTACTGTGCCAGGTGCTTCCAGAATTCGGACAGCTCCAATGGGTCGGGTCTACGGGTTCGACTAACCAGGACTTGATGCAACGCTTACGTATGCGTGGATCTGGCGCATTTTCTGAACTGGCAAAATTGCCCTGGCTGGCCGGTGCGCACGAACAGACTACTGCACGCGGACGTGCGGGACGCCCCTGGCAAAACGCCCCGGGCACGACACTCATGTTTTCGTGCGCCTTCAAAACCAATATCCCCTTGGCACAGCTCGCGGGCTTGTCGCCGGCTCTAGGCGTGGCCACATGTGAAGCCCTGCGTGGTTTGATCGGCCCGCACGCCAGTCGCCTGGCACTGAAATGGCCAAATGATCTCCAATGGGACGCGGGCAAGCTCGCAGGCATTCTGGTCGAGTCACTCATGCCTGTAGGCGCACCCGCGCCTTATCTTGTGGTCGGAATCGGTTTAAACCTGCGCGACGCTCAGACCCTCTCCACGCACTTGCAGCGTGAAATTTCTGACTGGTCACAAATCTGCACCACACCTGCCTGGCAACTGATCGCCACGATCGCACAGGCCTGGACTCAGGCCTTACAAGACTATGCGCGCGCAGGATATGCACGCTTTGTCGAGCGCTTTGGCCAGGTCGATGTGCTGGCCCATACAGAGGTTATTGTGACCGATCAAGGCAAAACGTTACTAACAGGACGCGCACAGGGCACAGACGACCAGGGCCACCTGCTGGTGGCAACCTCTGAGGGTATAGTCCCGATCCTGGTTGGCGATGTTTCCGTACGTCCCACCCCGCGGCAAGGAACCCTATGATTGTCTTAATGGATATTGGCAATAGCCGCATCAAGCTCGGTTGGCTGCATCCAAGCCTGGGGCGAGAGCCTAGTGTCCATGCAATTGCTCTGCGTCCACTCGAAGCCATGCCAGCACTCTTGCGTAAATGGCTCAGCACACTTCCCATGCAAGCGATTGCCGCACGTGGCGTCAATGTCGCCGGCACCGTGGTTGCAGAACGACTGGAAGAAATCCTGCACGCAGCAGGGTGCCCTGTGTCATGGCTTGCTTCCAGTGCGCAGGCTCAGGGCGTGCGCAATGCCTACAACAATCCAGAGCAGCTTGGCGCAGACCGATGGGCGGCTTTGCTGGGAATGGCTGGTCGGGTTGCGGCAGATTCTGACGCGAAGGCGATCGCGCAGGACGGTGCCAGTGCCAGTGCCAGTGCCGGAGTAGGGGTAGGAGTAGGAGTAGGAGTAGGAGCCACAAGTCGACCGCTCGTACTGGCAACGTTTGGCACCGCTACAACCATTGACACGCTCGGCCCTGACCGTGTGTTTGAAGGTGGCCTGATTTTGCCTGGCCCCGCTTTGATGCGTCAGTCGCTTGCTCAGGGCACCGCCAATTTGCCGCTGGCAAGTGGTGCGGGCAACGACTTTCCCAAACATACCCTCCAAGCCATTTCGACCGGCGTGGTCGCGGCGCAAGCCGGGGCCGTATGGCGTCAATGTGCCATCGTAGAAAAACACTACGGCTGCGCGCCCATGCTATTTGTCACCGGAGGTGGCTGGCCCGAGGTTGAAGCAGAGGTTCGGAAAATGCTGGTGCATCTGGATATTCAGTTTTTAGCTAACCCCGTGCTGGATGGTCTGGCACGAACGGCTTAGGCATCGACTTGACGCCGCGTCCAGGGATTCATTACAGTGAGCCCATGCGCACACTCTTTATCTTGCTGTTTATTGCCAACCTCATCGCCTTTGCTCTGGGTCAAGGCTGGTTTGGCACACCCGCCAGTCAGCGCGGGCGCACACCCATCGCAAAAATCCAGCCGCAGATTAATGCCGACGCCGTTCGGGTGCTGCCCGGGCAATTTCAAATTCGCTGATTTCACCCAGCATGCGCGCCGTCGCACCCGTGTGCTGCGCGACCCAGCTTGATGCCGCGCGTGAGCGGGCTGCCAGAGCATCTTCGTCCTGTAGCCAGTTTATTGCCGTGACCACCGCGCGTAAGGCTGGATCAAGCGACTCCGACTCGGCCAACTGAATTGCCGCGCCGGCCTGCACCGCCCCCTGCACCGCCTCTGCAAAATTGCGTGTGTGCGGTCCGACAATGACAGGGGTCCCGACTGCGCAGGCTTCAATCAGATTCTGTCCACCTAGCGGTGCAAAACTTCCGGCGACAATCGCCACATCAGTCGCCGCATAAAAGAAAGGCATTTCGCCCAGGGTGTCACACAACACCACTTGAGCCTGCAACAGCTCCGTGTTGGCATGCACATCATGACGGATCACGGACCAGCGCACAAAGCGGATGCCCGCCTGCTCAAGCAAAGTCGCGGCTTCGTCAAAGCGTTGGGGATGTCGGGGAATCAATAAGAATAATGGGGTGCCAACAAGTGGGGAAGCGACAGGTTGGGTGTCGACCTGTCGCACGTCCTCATGCTGAGATCCGGCATAGAGTGCTCCACCATGCAGCGCATTTTCCTGATCCACCGCATTCTGTGTGGATAAGGCTTGCACAAACATCGCGTCTTCGCCTTCGCGTGTACTGGCGATCGAGATGACCGGTCTCGCGAGTCTGGCTCGCCAGGCACGACCGGCATCGACTGCCACGACAGGTAAGAGGACATCGAATTTCAGGTTACCCACGACCACAATATTTTTAACGCCGAGCGAATACAGTCTGGTGGCATCCTCATTGTGCTGCGCCAGGACCAGATCAAGTGAAGCATAACTATTACGCATCAAGCTGCCGAATATTCGATCAATCTGGCGCACGTGCCCCAGTGCCTGTTCAGAGAACCGGGCACTCGCCAGAATCATGGGGATGCGCACGCGATGCGCCTGTGCGATGAGATTGGGCCAGACTTCGCGTTCAATCAGAATCCCCAGCCTGGGCCGAAAATGCTGAAAGAACTTTCGTGTCGCCCCCGGAAAATCATAGGGGAGCCATTGCTGACGCAGCTGCCCGGAGGCGATTTCTGCAGCAAAGAGTCGTGCGCCCTCGGCTCGACCGGTTGCTGTGGTGTGCGTGAGCAGCACACGATCGCCGCGAGCCAGCAAGCCCACGATCAGCGAATGTGCTGCGCGCGTCTCACCCAGGCTCACGGCATGCACCCAGACCGGTGCGTCGCCATCCCAGGGCTGCGGGTAGGAACCAAACCGTTCTGCGCCAAAGATCTGCCATTGGCCACCGGCACGGCGCGCACGCCAGACCATCCATCCCCAGATGAGCGGCGACAGTATGCGCAAACAGAATGTGTAGATGATCAAGGCCATAA
>CANBUF010000196.1 GCA_947372575.1 Alcaligenaceae bacterium
GAAAGTTTCGAGCTCGGCGGGAGAAGATCCAATGACCTCGCCTCCGAATTCGTTTAGCCGCTGCGTAATATCTGGTTGGGCCAGTACTTTGACGATTGCCTGATTCAACCGATCAATGACGGCAGGAGGGGTCCCTGCCGGAGCGAAGATGGCATTCCACTCGTAGGTCGCATAGCCTGGAACACCTGATTGCGCGACGGTCGGCACGTCTGGGACATTGGCAGATCGTTTTTCACCGCCAACAGCCACCATGCGCAGCTTGCCGCTTTTTACATGCTGCTGTGCCAACCCCATGCTCGAGAACATCAGCGGGACCTGCCCGGACATCACGTCCATGATGCCAGCGTTACCGCCTTTGTAATGAACAGACTCAAGATGCGTGCCAGTCATGGCATTAAACAGTTCACCGGCCAGATGCTGCGCACTTCCCGTTCCCGAGGTCGCGTAATACAACGTCGTGTTTTTTTGTGAGCCTAATCGAATCAGATCTGCCACAGTCTGAATATTGCTATCAGGTTTGACAACAATAACGTTGGGCACACGTAAAAGCAGAGAAACTGAAGCAAAATCCTTGAGTGTGTCGAATTGCATTTTGGGCTGCAATGCAGGATTTTGAGCATGATTCGCCGCGTCTAGCATGATGGTATAACCGTCAGCAGTCGCTTTGGAAACCGAGGCACCTCCTATCATCCCACCTGCCCCGCCACGATTTTCGACCACGACTGTCTGACCAAGTTCTTTGGAAAGCGCAGGCGAAAGAATACGCGCCACAGTATCAGCCGTACCGCCTGGAGGATAGGTGACAACCAAAGTCACAGGATGATCCGGATAGGCGGCATGCGCAGTGCCCATTGCTGTGAATACACACACAATCGAAATCTTTTTAAAAATAGGCGTGAAAAATGCCATACGGGCGTATCCTGAACGAGATTAAATGGTTAAGGGTGGGTTAAAACTGTATTTTGACAGTGAATGCGCCAACAAGCTTATTTCATTTTCTGCCGTAGTCACGTAACCTCACTTTGCAAATATACACTCAGGCATATTGGCAATTCTGTATCGTGCTGCTTTTCAATAAACGTCCCAACCTTCTTCGCCCAAAGCATGTCGAATCGAACAACGTCACACAGCCCCTCACAAGATCCACAGACTGTGTTGCCACAGGTCAAACTCGGCGCACTGCTTTTGCAGTCCCGTGAAGCGCAAAACCTCACCATTGCAGAGGTCGCACGCGGGTTGATTTTTTCGCCGGCACAGGTCAACGGCATGGAGTCAGGCTCTCAGACTGCATTTCATAACTCAGTATATTATTTGCGCGCGCTCAAAAAATACTTAACCTACCTGGGCTGTCTTGACTTCGATGCGACACAAGAATTGTTGAGCGAGGTCGAAGCCAGACTGTTTGACCAAGACAACGCGGCCAACAGAATAGATGGGGCGTCACGCATTCACGCGGACCTGAGCAACACCAACGTCATCGTGCTCAATCCCCAGAGCCGTAAGCGCTTCGTTATCGTAGCTATTTTTCTTGCGCTGTCCGCTGTAGTTTTGATTTCCTGGATTCAGGGTTGGCCACGCGGGGATACAACGCTCGGCATAAGCTCCCCAGACAGCGCACAATCAACGATTCTGGTCGCCACCAAAGAACCAACCGTGGCCAGTGCTCAGGAGCCTGCGGTGAAGGCGCCCACGGCAAATGTCAGCCAGTCAACCACCCCTCAAATACAAGCCCCTGCGTCAAGTTCACCTGCGCCAGCACCAACAACCGCAAACATCGAACCGCCTGTAAAGATTGCAACACCGTCTGCCACACTGAAACTTTCTTTTTCTGCATCGTCATGGGTGCGCTCCACCACCAACGACGGTAAACAAACAGAGAAAATTTTTACTCCACAAGATTCAGTCGAGCTAGATCTCAAAAACATTGATTCACTTGTGATTGGTAATGCACCGGCGACGCATCTCACCTTTGATGAGAAGGACATCAGCCTTGAGTCCTTCATCAATGCAAATAGCGGGGTCGCACGACTCAATGCGGCAGACCTGAACAAACTCATTGCGCACTGAATACGTCATAGCCTGCGCAGGCTGCTTAATACCCGAGCTGGTGACACTTGGGGTTCACAAAGCGCGGGGCAACAATAGTCGGCATTCGCATATCGAGTAATGTTTTTTGCTCAGTGTTCATCACTTTGTATAGTGCCTTAGTTCTCGATTCAATTTCTTCAAGCAAGTTATAGCGGTTGCGGGCACGATCAACTGTCTGGCTGACATACTTCAAACCATTGGACTCCTGATAGTTGGTTGCGAGCGACGAGGCACTCGGCGTGCGCTGACGGGCAACTTCAAGCGCGTAAGCATTCACCTTTTGCCTGAAGGCCTCCCACATAGGGTATTGGGCGGCTTCCAATTTCAAGTCAGGCTCGAGCATTGCCAGTCGGCTTTCTACCAGGTCCTGGGGGACGGCATCTGCATTTGTTTGCCCGAGAGTGCAATCATTTTGTGGATCATTCCTTGAAGTCTGCTGGGATCCGCTGCCGCTTCCCATCCCTTTGCGACCCATACCGCCCCCTCCGTACTGTGCACTGGCCTGCGTAGCGAACACTCCCAGCAAAAACAGGCTGCAAAAGAGACGGAACAATAAGTGGTGTACGTTGAAATTATTTGATTGCGCATTCATGTGCTTGATCGATCCTTATGATTTTTTTTACATGCTAAATTGAAACGTCGATGCGTATCATTGCCTGAAATCAAATGAAACGCCTGATGCTCTGCATACGGGCAAAATGAATAACATTTTGTCCTGGGGTGCGTGATCCTAAGCTCAACACAAAAATTCCATGACGACATTCATTCACAAGCTCAAGAACATTGCGTTCAAGCTTTGTCCGCAGCTGGCAGTCAAATTCGGGATTGAACTCCCCACAACGTCTCTAGACAGAATATTTCTGGAGACGGAAGTTTTTCAATACATCAACCAAAACTTTAGCGGCCGCACACCTCTGGCGAATTGCTTATTCATTGGTTGCGACAAGCATACCTGGCATTACCCCAACAAACTGGATGTCGTGCTACACACCATTGATATTGATCAGAAAAATGCTGTGTACGGAAATTATCAGCACCATATCGTCGGTTCGGCGACCGAGCTGGATCGTTATTACGATCCAGGGTTCTTTGACGTCATCATTGCGATCGACCTGATTGGGTTTGGCATCAATACGCCCAAACAATGCGAACAATTACTGGGTGGTATGAGCCGACTTTTAAAAAACGACGGGCTACTGATTCTCGGCTTTAATGATGCGCCGGACAAGGTCAACTTCAAAGTCAAAGACTCCTCACACTACACAAGCTTCGAGGAGTTTGTTCCAGATGCCCCTGGATTGAACGCAGCAACATATGTATTTGACGGCCAGATACTTGTTTTTTTAAAAAGACAGATGCCTCAGGCCGCCTAGCATACGTTCATGCGTCTCTGAAAGCTTAGGGCATCGTTTGTGCCATGGCAGGCAGTTGAACCACCTCAGCGTACCAAGCTTCAAGCTTGGGATGACCTGGGCGCCAGGGTTCATTCGCAAAACGAAAGTCCAGATACCCCAGCGCACACGCGACCGTGATTTCTCCGATTGTGGAGAGTTTTCCAAAACTCGAGACTTCCTGTTCAAGCGCATCGAGGGCTCGGGCAACTTTTCCTTGCTGCAAAGCGATATAGGCAATGCGACCCTCATCCTGCGGCAAAGCGATCTCACGACGCCGGGGTTGACTTGCATCGAGAATTCCGTCTCCCAGCGCCTGTAAACGTAAAGCATTCCAGCGGGCGGGGCCAGCGACAGGGAACAGCGGGGCGGCAGTTCCAATCGTGTCGAGATATTCACAGATCACAGGGCTATCAAACAAAGCACCACCGTCGTCTTTTACCAGCGTTGGCATTTTACCGAGCGGGTTAAAGGGGTGGATCGCTGAATCGGTTGACGCGACACTCCACTTTTCGATCTGCCCGTCGATACCACGCGCGATCGCACAGGCCAGGGCTTTACGTACATAGGGACTGGCATTTGAAAAAGTGATTTTCATGTATGTTTCCGTTTTTTATAGGTTTTTTGAACTGAGTGCTTGACTGGTGCCCACTCTACAATGAATGTGAGGCACGCTGCAAGGCAGGCTATTGCAGGCTCAGTGTGGTTTGGACAGACAGGGCCTATTTCAGCCCTAATAACTCTAACAGCTCCTTTGCTTTGGCTTCGTCATAAACACCTTTGACAATACCTAAGTTCTTTCCTGAGCGGTCAACAACTGCGGCATAAGCCCCATGCTTGTCATATTCAAAACCCATTGATTTCGCGAAGGCCTCACTATCTGTGTAAAGAGTAATGACTCTATCTCGAATCTTCGGATTGGTTATACCTCTGCGCATGCCTGATTCGATAATAAAACTGCCCAATATATAGGGGGTAGATATGACGGGTACTTCAATCCAGGGAATTTGGCTGTTCAGTAAATCCAGGCCTTTAGACCAAGAATCTAAGGCCGCCTGCTGCTCTCGCTCGAATGCGATCAGAACCAGTGTCTTTTCGGCAGGCAGATCTTGCGGAAGATTAAATTTCTGACCACTGAGGTTGTCGCCGGACAAAACAGGAAACATGGACGGGTGGGTGTCTTTGGATTGGGCATTCGTCGCGGCGCAAAGCAATAAGAACGCCGTGACAGCAAAGCAACGCAGAATGTGAAGTGTTTTCATTTTTAGAGGGTATCATTTACGCATGATGGTCGGGGCGAGAGGATTCGAACCTCCGACTCCTGCGTCCCGAACGCAGTACTCTACCGGGCTGAGCTACGCCCCGACTGAGCTTAGCTTGCCTAAAATTCTAGCAAATTATTTTGGGCCGCAGCGTGACCGACGATACGGCTTGCAATGTGGGCCTCTCATCGGATGAAGATAGGTTACTTTTTCAACCAGTCGATAATCTG
>CANBUF010000197.1 GCA_947372575.1 Alcaligenaceae bacterium
GCGAATAGGTCTGGATCCAGTTGCGCCGGATCTTGCCATGGATCACCGCCAGGCGCTCAGGATAGACATCGGCCGCGCGACGCATGAAATCAGCAGGCGTGAGCGCTGCGTAATTGGCGGCGTTCTTTGGGAGATCGTTGTCTTGAATGGTCATGGCGTGACTCTTTTATGTGCAGAAATTGGGCGGTCTGAATTTAATTGGGCGTTCTGTACTGGACCGTAATCGGTCGGTTATTGGACGCTATCTAGCTTGCAAAGGGCTTACGAAAGGAGCTAGGAATAACTCAGACGGACGTATGCTAATTTCATTATTATCTATTCTTGACGTGTTTGAATCTAATAATAAAGGAGGTTTGCCCGGGCGAACACCCGCTATACGAAGGCAAGGTTTTGCATCCGTCAATACCCTCTGGTTTGAGCGGTGCTATCCTGTAGATTCCTAGTGTTAACCCGCACAGGGTTTAACCCGCATACGATTCGGGGCTTGATCCCGGACGTTAACCAGAACTCGCACACGGTTCCTGTCAGCAGACTATGCAGCACAATCAGCCAGCACCCGCGCCAGCCTCAGCCTCACCCGCGACTCCTTCTGCCGCGCCTGAGCTCTCCAGGCACGACCTGCTTATGGCCATGTCTGGCGTCGCCGCAGCACTGATCGTGGCCGCCTTTGATTCCACCATTGTCAGTACCTCGATGCCGCGCGTCGCCCAGGAGCTGGATGGCAAGGCCCTCTACGCCTGGGTCGGTACAGGCTATGTCCTCGCCTCGGCGATCACCATTCTGATTTTCGGACGTCTGGGCGACCTGTATGGACGGAAACCAATGATGCTGGCCTCGCTAGCCATTGTTGGAGTCGGCTCAGTTCTAGCAGGACTCTCGCAGAATATGGGGCAGCTGATCGGATTCCGTGTCCTGCAAGGTCTGGGGGGCGGCATGATGATTGCCACGACCTTTGCCGCGCCCGCTGATTTATTCCCTGACCCGCGTGTGCGGGTGCGCTGGATGGTCATCAGTTCGGCGGCCTATGCTTTTGCAAGCGGCATTGGTCCGATGCTGGGGGGTGCGGTGACGCAGGCACTCGGCTGGCGCGCTGCGTTTTTTATCACGCCACTGGCTGCGGTGGCGGCGTTTTATATGACCTGGAAGTATTTCCCCAGACTGCGCCCTCAACATGCTGAGGGCAAACGGATCGACTGGCTGGGTTCTATTTTGCTGACCCTGGGTGTGGGCGCGCCACTCGCGGGCATTGAACTGCTCATTGCCGAGGGCGCGGCAGCGCACCGGACACTGGCACTCGTTCTGATTGTCGTCGGTGTGGTGGCTGGCGGCCTGCTTGTTCCGGTCGAGCGACGGGTTGCGATGCCAATCTTTCCGTTACGCATTTTGCGTACACGTGAATCGCGTCTACTCAATCTGGCTGGTCTGATCGTGGGCGGAATCATGTTTGTGCTGATTTTTTATATGCCGCTCATGCTTCAGGACACGTTTGGTTATTCACCTTCGCACTCTGGCTTGCTGATGACGCCCCTCGTGGCGGCGATGCCAATCGGCAGCATTCTGAACGCGCGACTCATCCCGCGCCAAACCAACCCTGAACGGCTGATGATCCTGGGCAGCATCCTGCTGGGTGTGGGATGCTTACTCACGCTCACCTTTGTCGCAGAGAGCCCGACCTGGTGGGTGTTACTTGTGTTGACGATTTCGGGACTGGGGCTTGGATTCTTATTGCCGAACTTTACGCTGTTCATGCAGATGCTGGCCGAGCAGCGCGATGTCGGCGCAGCCTCGGCCCTCATCCAGACCACCCGCTCTCTGGGCAGTGCACTGGGGACTGCGATTGTGGGGATTGTGATTGCACGCATCTCTATCGCGACGGGTCTGCGCCTCGGTTTGGCATTTTGTGTTGCGCTGTGCGTGGTGGTGGGTTGGTTGTGCACACAAATTAAAATGAAAAACATCGCCAAGTCTTAATCCCTGCGATTGGCAGATACGCGGCATGCCTCGGTGCTTCGGTGCCTGAGGGGATGTCAAGGTATGATTTCGCCTAGAAATACTTTATAAGAAATGTACCCAATGGGTAAACAACACCTTGATTCACTCATCGTCGCACTGTTGCTGGCGGTGATGCCAGTCATGCTGATGACCGATATCGGTCACTCAAGCGGGGCATTTATTGCTCTCGCCGTCGTGAGCCTCAGCCTGTGCTTCTCGCGCGAGGGCGGCATCCGTCGCACCTGGCAGGATCTGGGTGACTATCGTTTACTTGCAGCGGCGCTATTTGTGCCGTTATTGGCCGTCGTCTTGTCCATGGCCTGGTACCAGCAGCTGCTGGACTCGGATGCGGAACGTGCCGTGCGCACCTCCTTCGGACTGCTAATCATCCTCTTTGGCTGTCTAAGTCTGAAGCCTCAATGGTTGCGTCAAGCGGCCTGGGGGCTCACGTTAGGGACCCTGGCTGCTGGGGTGTGTGTCATCTGGATGGGCTGGCCCACGCTGGCACAACCGGGAGAGGTACCTGCCTACAATGCGGTTCAGATTGGCCAATGGATTTTTACTCGTCCAGAAGACTTACCTGAATACAACACGGTCTCTTACGGCAATATGCTGTTGATGATGACAGTGCTGTCGACACTTTCTATTGGCTGGCAACTCACGCGCTTTAGAAAAACTGAAGTGGCCCTCAAGCTGCTCATCGCACTGATCGGCGTGATGGGGTTGCTTGTGACACAGACCCGTGGTGGGTGGTTAGCGATTCCATTCTTTATTGTGATTGGCCTGGTGTTGCGCATGCGCACCTTTATGCTGCGCAAATTATTCTTGCCTGTCGTGGGGATCTGCGTTCTGCTGGCTGTGATTTTTATCGTCAGTCCGATTACCCGCCACCGCTCTGAAGATGCGGGGCGTGAGCTCACTGAGTGCATGCACAATCACAACGCGGTGTCTTCGGTCTGTATCCGGGTCCAGCTCTGGCATGCGTCCTGGCTGATGTTCAAGGAACACCCCTTGCTTGGCAATGGCTCGCGTCAAGCCTTTGCAGAGTCCTTAAAAAAACTCGCTGAAAAAAAGGTGGTCTCCAGTTTTATTATGACCGATGTGTTTGACGAGCCCCATAACGACATCATGTTCGCCATGGCGAGCAATGGGCTGGTCGGTTTGATCGGTTTGTTACTGCTCTACTTTGCACCGGCATGGATATTCGTCAAGCGGCTGGGGGCCAATGTGCCACAGCACGCGCGGGTTGCCGCGGCAATGGGGTTGGCGGTGTGCCTGGGATTTTTTATTTTTGGCATCACCGAACTGATGTTTCGCGGCATGCGCACAATGGGGTTTTATGCGGCCATGGTTGCCTGGCTCCTGGCGCTGTCGGATACACAACGCATGCACATGAGCGCGCAGACCTCGAAGTCGTAACCACGCGACCTGGCGATTATGTTTCGGCGTTTGCCGCCGATTGTTGCTGGAATTTCCAGCTGCTTTCACACATGTCCTTCAAGTCTCGCGTGGCTTTCCAGTTCAGTACGCTGGTCGCACGTGCGGTACTGGCATAGCAGCTGGCAATGTCCCCGGCGCGTCTGGGGACGATGGTAAACGGCACGGCACGACCACTCGCCGCCTCAAAGGCCCGGATCATCTCGATGACGCTGTAGCCTTGGCCGGTGCCAAGGTTAAAGGTGTGAAGACCTGAATTTGAAGCGATGTAATTCAGTGCAGCAAGATGGCCCTGAGCGAGATCCATGACATGGATGTAATCCCGGACCCCGGTACCGTCTGGTGTGTCGTAGTCATCACCAAATACATTGAGCTGCTTGCGCTGGCCGGCAGCAACCTGCGCAACGAAAGGCATTAAATTGTTTGGGACGCCTCTTGGAGATTCGCCGATGAGACCCGAGGCATGCGCGCCAACTGGATTGAAATAGCGTAAACATGCCATGCGCCAGCCAGAATCAGAGTGTGCGAGGTCGGCGAGGAGCTCTTCGATGTGGAGCTTGGTGCGGCCATAGGGGTTAGTCGCTGCGGTAGGATGGGATTCATCGATTGGCAGATGTTGAGGGTCACCATACACGGTGGCGCTTGAACTGAATACCAGCGTCCTGGGTGCCTGGCGGGCGCCCTGCATCGCTTGCAACAGGCTGATCGTGCCTTGCACATTATTGGCGTAGTAATCGAGGGGAATCACCGAGGACTCTCCCACCGCCTTCAGGCCTGCAAAATGGATCACAGCATCGATGCTGTGGGACTCAAGGGTCTTGACCAATAAACTCGTGTCACGCACATCACCGCGCACGGTAATGATGGGCTGACCTGTGATGGTCTGGACGTGTGCGATCGTGTCGGGGCTGCTATTGCAAAAGTTATCAAACACACAGACACGGTGGCCTGCCTCGGCCAGGACAACCGCAGTATGGCTTCCGATGTAACCAGATCCGCCTGTGAGCAATATGTTTAATGCACCGTTTTTCATCGAGCAGTCAGGATAAATTCTCAAGTCGATACGTTAACATCAACCCCATGCGACGTAACGATATCTATACACTTTTCATACTAGCCGCAGTCTGGGGCGGGTCATTTTTATTCATGCGGATGGCTGTTGGCGAATTTGGCCCGTTACCTATGATGGGCTTGCGCACGTTAGGCGCGGGTCTGATTTTGGTGCCCTTGCTGATCGCACGCAACAAGCTAGCACTGTTGCGTAGCCAATGGCGTCCGATAGCAATCGTCGGTCTGTTTAATTCGGCGCTGCCTTTTGTCCTGTTTGCCTATGCAACCCAATCACTGCCTTCGGGCACGATGTCTGTCATCAATGCAGTCACGCCGCTCTGGGGGGCTGCGATTGCCTGGGTCTGGCTCAAGGATCGTCTGCCGCCACGCAGACTGGCGGAATTGCTGATCGGGTTTGCCGGGATTGTGGTGCTGGTGTGG
>CANBUF010000198.1 GCA_947372575.1 Alcaligenaceae bacterium
CAGTTTCCCAGACGGTACCCAGACCCTCGGTCAGGCGCACGGCATTGGGTTTGTCAGAATAGGAGCTCAGATATCCCCCATAGCCTGCCTCAAGCACATCGCTGATTCCGGTAAAGTCACGCTGGGCAAGGTAGGCAGAATACACACCACTCTGTGCGGCACGGCCAGAGTGAAAGCGCTTGACCATGGCCCCTTCCTGAGCTGCCATCAAGCCACCCGCTTGAGACCCCACAATTCCCAACGCATGTTGCATATGCGCACCATCCAGACCGAGCATTTTTCCTGCGCTTGCGGCCGCGACAAATACACCAGAGGCACCTTGGGGATGAAAGCCTCTGAAAAACAAACCCATGGTTGCTGCGTTACCAACGCGCGTCCCAATTTCATATCCGGTTGTCATCGCAGTCAGCAGCGTACGTCCAGAAACTGAGCCAATTTGTTCTGCCAACGCCACCACCACAGGTGTTGCAATTGAACCCGCATGGACGATCGATTCCTTGTGAATGTCATCCAGTTCAAAGGCGTGACCGGCGGTTGCGTTCACCAGCACCGCACCTGCTACAGAGGTTTTTTTACCGCTGCCAAATACGGAGGCGACAGGGCGTGCCCCCTCGTCCTCAATCATGGCCTGTACGCGTTGGGTCCAGGGTAAGGTCGCACCAAAGAGGCAGCAACCAACACTATCCAGAAAACTCGTCTTCATCCGGGCAATCACTTCGGACGGGATATCCTGATACTGAATATTTGCAGCAAAATCAGCCAGTGTTTTTGTGGCACCAGGCAGTAATGAAGGGGTGTGACTTTCCATGATTTTTTTCTACTTTTCGTACTCTGCATCGAGGAAGGCCTTAGTCGGCGCTGGATCCGCATGTATCACATTCAGACCTGACGCCTCAGGCTTTGCTTGTATGGTGGATTTAATACGATGCGTCTGTATGCAGGCTGACCGCAATACCCTCCAAAGCCTTTGATACCGCGGGATAGCGTTGCATCACGAGAGGGTCGTGCCCTGGCACGATATGTTTTAAAGATGAAGCCAACTGTTCAAGCTTGCCATAGCCATCGACGGCCTCAGCAACGTTAAACATGGTGGTGTACGCGCGTTTTTTTTCAAAGTGCTCGTAATAATGACTGGTATCAGAGGCCAGCACTACCCAACCCCGACGCGTATGGACCCGCACACACTGCATCCCATGTGTATGACCACCGATGCGGTGAATAGTCAGGCCAGGTGCCAGCTCAGCCTGTCCGTTATAAAAACTCACACGATCTTTGTAGACCATGCGCACCATTCCAACGACTTCATCGACTTCGTAGCCGTGATTAAATTGTTTATGTCGCATATGGCGGCCTGTTGCATACGCCATTTCATCGTCCTGTAAATGAAATTGCGCGAGGGGAAAACTATCAAATGTTCCGACATGGTCGTAGTGCAAATGGGTGATGATGACATCTTTGACCTGGTTGACATCCACACCAATCAACGCGAGTCCTTCGGCGGGTGTACGCAACAATGTGCGCCCTCTTTTAGCAGCGATCTCAGCACCAAACCCTGTATCCACGACAAAGGTATGCGCAGGACTTCGAACCACCCAAACGAAGTAATCCATTGGCATAGGTCCATCGTGTGGATCCCCACCAATAAAATGATTTTTGCGCAAAGCATCCCGTGTCGCGTAGCGTACAGCAAAGACTTCATACTCAGGGAGATTGTGTTCAGTGATTAGATTGTGAGTGCTCATTGTTTTTTTCCTGTAAAGGTCTGTTCATCAATACTCAGGCCAACTATCCATCCATCACGAATCGTGGAGAGAAAGTTACCCGGTGCGCTGCAATTCCCTACTTGCGCGAAAGTTACGCCCAATGATTTCACGGCCGCCAAGACTGAGGTTTTCATGGAGACTCCTCCACGTGCGCGCTCTGCGTAATACTCGCAATCG
Organism: Alcaligenaceae bacterium; assembly: GCA_947372575.1. The sequence goes on from CANBUF010000198.1 coordinate 1,941, forward strand.
CGCTGTGTGGAAAATCCGTCTGTCGTGCTGTAGTTCGTACCCATGGGTGCCATGAGAACGCGATTCTTCAAGCGCAGATTGCCGATCAACCCGGGTTGTTGCAACAGCATATCAATCTATCCTCTTGCCTCAGGAATGTCCTGAGGTGTTGTCTCGGTGTTCCCGTTGTGGGAATTCATTTTTCCCTTTGTGGGAATTCATTATTTATTTCTACCCTACATCCTAACTACTGATTTTTTTTAGGTCAATCCGATAAAATGAAAAACAATACTGAATGAATTTCACTAATATGAGTCAAGGATGAGAAATCTAAACGCTTTACTGGTTTTTACCAAAGTTGCAGAGACATGCAGCTTCACGCTGGCCGCGCAGCGGCTCGGGTTGACGGCCTCTGCTGTCAGTAAGTCGGTTGCGCGCCTGGAGCAGGAATTGGGGGTGAAGCTGCTTCAACGGTCAACCCGACTGGTGAGCTTGACTGACGAGGGGGCAAGCTTTTTTGAGCGCTGTCGGCATATTCTTGCTGAACTTGATGATGCAGAAAGCGCAATCACACTCAGCACAGCGACACCTAAGGGCCGCTTAAGAGTTCAAATGCCTGTTGGTTTTGGGCGACGGGTGATTACACCAAAGCTGCTAGGCTTTACACAACTTTACCCAGACCTCTCGGTCGATGTCGAACTCAGTGACAGGGTGGTCGACCTTGCCTACGAAGGCTTAGATGCAATTATCCATATCGGTCCAATCAGTGATTCACGGGTCATCGCACGTAAATTGTGCAAACTGACTTTTTCTGCCTGTGCCTCACCGGCATACCTCAAACAATATGGGTCTCCTGTCACACCGGGTGACCTGACAAAACACAAATGCTTAGCTTATCTACTACCAATGACGGGCGAACACAGGCCCTGGCAGTTTGCTAAAAATGGACAGGTATTTTCTCAAAATGTGATTGGTGCCCTCAACATCAACAATGCAGAGTCCTTGCTTGAGGCAGCGATTGCGGGTGGAGGGATCACTATGATTAGTAACTTCATTGCGGCGCAAGCAATACATTCTGGTCAGCTGATCAGGGTGCTTGATGACTATGCAGTCGAAGGTCCAGATGTCTATATAGTCTATCTGCCGCGCCGAAACTTGTCGGCGAAAGTCAAAGCCTTCATTGACTTTATCACGCTGATCGTTGAAGACATCGACCATAACCAGGCTCATGTATGATCATTTTTAATTGACATCAACAACGTCCTAAACGACGATGTTTGTCCTCAGACCGAATATCTAATAAGAAACCATTTCAAATGCGCTCAGAGACAAGTCCGTTCAAACTGCTATCCACGATTGCCTTGCGCAACGTCCTAAAAGTCATCACGCCAGAAATTGAAAGAGTGACAAGGCGTCCGCTTGAAATCGAATACGGTGCAACCATGCAATTGTGCGAGCGCATACGCTCGGGAACCCGCGGAGATATCGTATTAGCCGTCGACAGTGCGATTGATGCGCTCACCCTGGAAGGCATCCTGCAATCAGACAGTCGCGTCGACCTGGTCGGGTCCGTGATTGGAATGGCTGTCAAGCTGGGCGCACCTACTCCTGACATTTCAACTGTTGACGCACTCAAAGCCACGCTACTCGCCACACCCTCCATTGTCTATTCCAAACAAGGTGCGAGTGGCTTGTATTTTGCCAGCCTGCTCGCGCGCCTGGGAATTGAGGATACGGTATGTGCCAAAGCAACAATCATCCCCGAAGGTTTAACAGGTGAGCCTGTGGCGCGCGGTGAAGCAGTCCTGGCCGTGCAGCAGATGAGCGAACTCATGCAAGTCTCTGGTATCAATATCTTTGCCAAACTCCCTGCCGAGGTCCAACAAACGACGGTGTTTGCTGCGGGTGTATTCAAGGGTACAAAAGAAAATCAAGCCATTGATGCGGTACTGGCATTACTTCACACACCCGCTGTCTTTGAATTATTCCGTAATCAGGGACTCGATCCCATTCAGGTCGTATAAAACATGTTGCCTCAAGAGCTATATGCGCTGAGCATTGCCCAGGCGTCAGAGTTGATTCGCACGCGCAAGCTCTCGCCGGTGGAGTATGTGGAGCACCTCATCGCACGCATCTGCGCGCTGGATCCACATATTCATGCATTCATTACGCCGACCTTTGAGCTAGCCCTACAACAGGCGAAAATTGCCGAGTCCGAAATTCTGGCTGGACACTATCGCGGACCGATGCATGGGATCCCGATCGGTGCCAAGGATATCTTCGAGACACAAGGCATCCTGACGACAGGTGGCTCACGCACCGGGCTGCACCATACTCCTGGACGTGACGCGGCAATCGTCTCCAAACTCTACGGCCACGGCGCGCTGATGCTCGGCAAACTTGCCACGCATGAGTTTGCACATGGGGGGCCGTCCCTCGATCTGCCCTGGCCTCCCGTTCGCAACCCCTGGAAACTGGACCGATTCAGCGGAGGATCCTCGAGCGGATCAGCAGCGGGGGTTGCAGCGGGATTGATGCCCGGCGCGCTGGGCTCTGACACCGGCGGATCGATCCGTGGGCCCGCATCTTTTTGTGGCATCGCGGGTTTCATGCCGAGCTCTGGACTCGTCAGCCGCGTGGGGGTCATGCCGAACTCCTTTACGCTGGATCACTGTGGTCCCATGGCCAGGAGCGTCGAAGACTGTGCCATTCTGCTCCAGGCGATCGCAGGACACGATCCGGCAGATGGCAACAGTTTTGAGCAGCCAATACCCGATTACCGGACCGCATTGCAAGGCGGTGTCAAGGGTTTGCGCATTGGCGTATTGCGTTCGGTCTGGGAGGAGGAGCTGCCCGTCAGCATGGAACACCGCGAGGCGCTTGAACAAGCGGTTCAAACATTCCAGAGTCTGGGCGCCACCGTACACGACTGCAAGATCCGTGCGATGCAGGACTATATGGATGTCAAAGTCATCCTGGCCGAA
>CANBUF010000199.1 GCA_947372575.1 Alcaligenaceae bacterium
CTGGATGCAATGTTTTGGCATGCACGAGCGAGTCGATCACGCCGTCGCAATAATGCGTGACCCCATCGCGTCCGATGCGGGCAAGTTCGGCGTTCAGGAATTTCAGATCGAAAGGTGCATTATGAATAATCAGCTCCGCGCCATCGATAAACGCGAGCAACTCATCAATTTTCTCCTCAAAAAGTGGCTTGTCAGATAGGAACTCTGTCGTCAGGCCATGCACATTCAAGGCGCCCGGATCACTGTCACGGTCAGGTTTGAGGTAGGTATGAAAATCACGACCTGTGATGGTTCGATTCACAACCTCGATCGCACCAATCTCAATCACGCGGTGTCCATAGGCCGGATCGAGCCCGGTTGTTTCAGTATCTAGAATTATCCAGCGCATAACAGTCATCCTACCTTACGGGCACGGGTGTCTTCGACACCCCGATTAGCTAACAGGTCGGCACGCTCGTTACCCGGATCACCGGCATGACCTTTGACCCAATGCCAGGTGATCTGGTGTCGCTTGACTTGCTCGTCCAGCAGTTGCCAGAGATCAGCGTTTTTGACGGGTTTTTTGTCTGCTGTGCGCCATCCGCGGAGTTTCCAGCCTGCAATCCACTCTGTCATGCCTTTCATCACGTACTGTGAGTCGATATTCAGTACCACCTGGCAAGGACGTTTCAGAGCGAGCAGCGCCTCAATCACGGCCATCATCTCCATACGATTATTCGTGGTGAGCATTTCGCCCCCATGGAGTGTTTTTTCGACCTGACCGAATTTCATCAACACGCCCCAGCCACCCACGCCCGGATTACCCTTGCAGGCACCATCTGTCCAGATTTCTACCCGATCTTCAGTATTCATATTCACTTTTAGCTTTTAGAGTGTTGGTCGCAATTTGCTGCTGTACTGGCACCACTATCGTGATGAACGGCAGCACCCGCAACAGCCGCACGACGATGCGCACGGGTCTTACTGGTTTTCCATCCTGGCAGCATCAAACGCATGCCGGGTACACGTTTGACTGCCGAAACGACATAAACGCCTCCACAAACCGGCCACCACCGGTCACCTGCCGAATCCATGAAGGCAAAACGGCTCAACCATTTTTTAGAAGACAATGCCGGAACATAGCAACCAAAGTAGCCTCGATCAATATCAAATGACAACAATTTAAGCCAGTCTTTTAGCCTGGGGAGCGAGACGAGCATCTCAGACGCTTGCGGCAACCAACGCTGCATATAAGGGAGTCGATTGCGCACGCCCCACAAGCTCCAGGGATTAAATCCGGTGATCACGACACGCCCCTCTGGCACGAGCACCCTTTCGACTTCACGCAGCACCTGATGCGGATCACGAGCGCTCTCCAGAACATGTGGCAAAACGAGTAAATCGACACTTTGAGACTCAAAGGCAAGCAGTTCGGGCTCAGTGATCACGACGCCAGACCAGTTCTGTCTCATTGGAGCCTCTGGCATCACGATCCCCGCATAGGCTTTGAAGGGCATCCTGTTGGCTTGCAGCAGGTTGACCGAAGGCAGACCCACCTGCAAGGCGTTGTATCCGAAGACATCCGCCACCAGCGCGTCCACCCTCGCCTGCTCCCAGGCCTGGACGTACTGACCGGGATCGCTGCGCAACCAGCTCTCCAGATCTACAATGCTAAGTTCTGCAATTGACACGCGACTCCTGGGAATATCAAAAATGGCCCACCTGCTCAAGACCAGCACGTACGAAGTACCCGGGATCACGGCCATCCATGCCTTTTCGGATAACTATATCTGGCTCGTATCACATGGCCGCGAGGCCATCGTGATCGATCCGGGGCAGTCTGAACCTGTGCTTGAGGTGCTGGCAGCCCAAAACCTTGAGCTGACCGCTATTTTACTCACCCATCATCATCAGGACCATGTGGGAGGTGTCACAGAGTTGCTAAAGGCCTTTAACGCCCGCGTCTACGGGCCCGCCACCGAAAATCTCCCTGCCTGTGACGAGCCGCTCGGCGAAGCTGACACCATCATTCATGGTGCGCTGCAACTTGAGCTATCTGTCCTGGATGTGCCAGGGCATACCGCAGGACACATCGCTTACTTCGGGTACTTCAAAAACACCCCAATTCTCTTTTGTGGAGATACACTGTTCGCTGCAGGTTGTGGGCGACTCTTTGAGGGAACCGCCGCCCAGATGGACGCGTCGCTCGCAAAGCTGGCTTCGCTCCCCGCTGAGACCCGTGTGTATTGCGCACACGAATACACTCTCTCCAACATGCGCTGGGCCTGTACTGTCGAGCCCGAGAACAAAGATCTGCAAGCCTGGCAACACAATGCAAGCCTGCAGCGCGATAAGAATCTCCCGACTCTGCCCAGCACCATCCGGCAAGAGCTGGCCTGTAACCCGTTTTTGCGCACACGGATTCCCGCCGTCGCGCAAGCCGCCGCAACTTGGGCGCAACGCGAGCTTGACTCACCCGTCGAAGTATTCGCAGCGCTCAGAGAGTGGAAAAACAATTTTCGTTGATATGCGCTTTTTACGTTTAATACCGATTTTTTGCTTACTGATCCTGGCAGGGTGTGCCGGCATGTCGGGACAGGATAGTCGATACACTGCCGAGGATACCTCGCGCACGATTGATTTGACCGTGCCTCCGCTGGACGCATGGGAACGTATTCGCCGTGGCTACGCCATCCCCAACCTGAATTCGCCACTTGTCGACAAGTGGACCGCTTATTACGCCTCTCACCCCGAAGCCATGCAAAGAATGGCTACGCGAGCTGGTAAATATCTGTATTACATCGTGGATGAAGTCAATCGACGCGGACTTCCAACCGAACTCGCGCTCCTGCCTTTTGTTGAGAGCGCCTACAACCCTGTCGCATATTCCTCAGCAAAAGCGGCTGGACTCTGGCAATTCATCCCGAGCACCGGTACGCAATTTAAACTCAAACAAGACTGGTGGCGTGACCAGCGTCGCGACCCGATCGCCTCGACCAATGCCGCGCTCGACTATCTCGAGTACCTTTTTGAATTTCAAGGTGACTGGTATCTGGCCTTTGCCTCTTATAACTGGGGCGAAGGTTCTGTCAAAAAGGCCGTCACCCGCAACCTGGCTGCAGGTAAACCTACGGATTATCTCTCCCTGAGCATGCCCGACGAGACCCGTAACTACGTTCCCAAGCTGCAGGCGATCAAGAATATCGTCGGTGATCCCGAAAAATATGCCGTCTTGCTCCCCCAGGTCGATAACGAGCCATATTTTGTTTCTGTCAAAAAATCCTTTGATATCGATTTCGACGTTGCTGCTCAGCTGGCAGAAATGCCAATCGAAGATTTCAAAGCACTCAATCCGTCCTTTAATCAGTCGGTAATTTCTGCCTTGGAAGACCATGCGGTGATCCTTCCAAAAGATAAAGTTGATATCTTCAATGCCAATTTGCTCGAATACAAAGGCGAGCTGTCTTCCTGGAAAATCTACGAGGCACAGCAAGGCGAAACCTTTAACTCGATTGCCAATAAATTCGGCGTTTCGGAATCGCGGCTGCGTGAAGCAAACAGAATTCCACCCAGTGTTCGCAGCGCCAGTGACCAGTCCCTCATGATTCCCGGACCAGCGGGTCAGGGCATTGAGCTTGCGCCCCCGAGCACAGGTCGTGCGCCGCAGATTGCAGGCAAGCTTGTCAATACCTCAAAATCAGACACCGGCAATGCTCGCATTCGCACACATATTGTCCATAAGGGCGACACGCTCGAATCTATTGCACGTAAATACGGTACAAACACCAGTACATTACGTGCACTGAACAACCTTAAAAATGATAACGTCAAGCTTGGTACCAAATTACGCATTCCTGGCACCGGCACACGCAGCTAATTAAGACCGATTCAATAATTCGTTTATTTACTACTAGGATTTACATATGGGCTTTCTGACTGGCAAACGCATTCTGATTACGGGTGTGATTTCTAACCGTTCAATCGCTTATGGCATTGCCAAAGCTTGCCATGAACAAGGGGCCGAACTCGCCTTCACCTTCGTAGGCGAACGATTCAAGGAGCGCGTCACCGAGTTTGCCGCAGAATTCGGCAGCAAGATTGTCCTCCCCTGTGATGTGTCGCTGGACAGCGAAATCGAATCCACATTTACCGAGCTGGCCAAACAGTGGGATGGTCTGGATGGCTTGGTACACTCGATTGGCTTCGCACCACGCGAGGCCATTGCCGGCGACTTTCTGGATGGACTCAGCCGTGAAGGCTTTCGTATCGCACACGACATTTCGGCCTATAGCTTTCCTGCGCTCGCAAAAGCAGCGCGCCCAATGATGGAAGGCCGCAACGGCGCAGTTCTGACACTGACATACCTGGGCGCCGAGCGGGCAATGGCCAACTACAACACCATGGGTCTGGCTAAAGCATCACTGGAGGCCAGTGTGCGTTATCTCGCTGCAAGTCTGGGCCCACTGGGGATTCGCTCAAACGGCATTTCTGCCGGTCCAATCAAGACCCTCGCAGCCAGCGGCATTAAAGATTTTTCTTCGATTCTTAAATTCGTCGAAGCCAACGCCCCCCTGCGCCGCAACGTCACAATCGAGCAAGTCGGGAATGTGGCGGCTTTTCTGCTATCAGAACTTTCAGCTGGTGTCACAGGAGAAATCCTGCATGTAGATTCAGGATTTTCGAATATCGTTGCAGGGCTGATTGAATAAAAAATAAGACGCGTGCAGCAATGTACTGCGCGCGTATAAATTTGAATCATGAGGAGACAACACCATGAAAAAAATCAAATTTTGGTGTAAAAAAATAGTCGTTGCTACGAGTGTATTCGGTGCACTACTCTGCGCGCCGATCCTCTGCACCGCACAAGGTGATGCAGCGAAGAACTATCCAGACAGACAAATTCGCATCATCGTGCCCTAC
>CANBUF010000200.1 GCA_947372575.1 Alcaligenaceae bacterium
GTCTTTGCGCAGCTTTTGCAAGTCTGATTTTTCGCGAGGGGGGAGTCCAGGTATGGCCGCGACTTTGCGTGCCGTGTCGTCCAGGCACAGAAGATAACGACGCACCCTAATACGGTCCTCTGGTTTGATATCCTGAAAGTCGCTCACGCCAGCGAGCGACTGACGCAACGCAGTGATGGTCGCCATCGTAGTCGCTGGGTCGCAGCTGTACACCTTGGGTAGATCAGCCTGACGGTCTGCGCGATCCATCACAAGATGTTCGCTGAGCGTATGGTTGTTGCGTTCGTAAAAGTCGCTTAAATGCAGTGCCGCATCATAGGAGCGCTTGATTTCGTAGGGTGTTGCATCAAAATCCAGTACGAATTTGGCAGGCACAATACCGATCAGCACCAGCATGATCAAGCCAATCCCTTTTTGACCGTCGTTCGAGCCATGGACAAAACTCATCCCCATGGCCGACATGATCAGCACAACACGGTTCCAGAATGGTGGGCGTTTTTTTTCTGCTAATTCCAGTCGTTTTTCAGGGGTTGCGTGCATCTTGGAAAGGGGAAACCAGTATTTGAGCAAAATCAGAAAAAGGGCCGCAATGAGGAAGCCCGCGATGGGGGAGCCAACCAGCGACATACCAATTTCGATTGCTTTGTTCCAGTTCACGCCGTCTTTCAGGGGGATATCTGTCATCCAGGCGTTGGCCAGGCCAACGCCCAGGATAGAACCAATCAGGGTGTGGGAGCTTGAGGCAGGGATGCCAAAATACCAGGTGCCAAAATTCCAGGCAATGGCTGCTGACAGCATGGAAAACACCATGATCAGGCCTCGGTTGGTATCCACATCGATGAGCAGCTCAACCGGTAACAGGTGGACAATGGCATAGGCAACGCCCACACCACCGAGTAAAACACCTAGAAAATTAAAAAATCCTGAGCCTATGACGGCAAGGTGTGGTGGCATGGCACGCGTGTAGATCACGGTAGCTCCCGCATTGGCTGTATCGTGAAATCCATTGATAAACTCAAAGGCAAGCACAAACGCCAAGGCGAGAATCAGACTGATGATGACCCATGGGGTCAGCCCTGCAAAGAAATCGAACATGTCAGTGCCATGAGTAAATTTGTGCGTATTTTACGTGTAATAAAGCTGTCATCATGGTTTTGATGCTTTTGGGTACATTAACGACTGGATCACGCAGCTGTCACGCCTTTTCTCTATAAGCGAATATGAAAAATCAATCCGTAGTTTCAACAGAAGTCCTGCGCGTCGGACTTGTGTCCGTTTCTGACCGTGCCTCGCAAGGAGTGTATGTGGATCAGGGCATCCCAGCTTTACAAGCCTGGCTGGAGGGTGCATTGACGACACCCTTGCAAATCGTGAGCCGGCTGGTCCAGGACGATGCCCCCACTATTTCTGCCGCGCTGATTGAACTGGTGGATGTCGAACAGTGCCACCTCGTTCTGACCACAGGTGGGACCGGCCCAGCCAGGCGCGATGTGACCCCCGAGGCGACACAAGCCGTCGCAACGCGTGAAATGCCTGGTTTTGGTGAGCAGATGCGTCAGATCAGCCTGCAGTTTGTTCCGACAGCGATTTTGTCCCGCCAGGTTGCGGTCTTGCGCGAGATCGACGGTCATGCGGCACTCATCATTAATCTGCCTGGGCAGCCGAAAGCCATCAGTGAAACACTGGAGGGCTTAAAGCGTGAGGATGGCAGTTCTGTTGTGTCGGGGATTTTTGCAGCGGTGCCTTATTGCATCGACTTGATCGGCGGCCCCTATATTGAGACCGACGAACAGGTCGTCAAAGCGTTCAGACCTAAATCCGCTCGCCGACAGGCGCCGGCTGCTTGATTCGATTGTGTCTACTTAGTCCTGTGCTTTTAAACGCCAGAGTGACGTGACTTCGAGGCGTCTGGCATCGGCCAATGGGTCTTCTTCGTCTTTCGACTTTGGGTGCGCGGGTCGGGTGTCCAGGCGCTCGATCACATTCAGGCCAGCCATATCAATGAGGGCAAGTAGTTCTTCGCGGCTGCGCAAGTGCAGATGTTCGGCCAGGTCTGAGAGGATCAGCCAGACTTCGCCATGTTGATTGAGGTGCTCGCACGCTCCACGCAATAAGCCGTTAAGCATGCGTTGCTCAGGATCGTAGACCGCATGTTCAAGGGCGGAGGCAGGTTTGCCCGGCAACCAGGGTGGGTTGCAGACGATCAGATCCGCCCGGCCGTCAGGGTACAGATCGGTGGCCCGCAATTTAATCTGGTTTTCTCGCTTGAGCAGCCTAATATTTTCGCGAGCGCAATCGATGGCCTTGGGGTTTGCGTCCGTCGCGATGACCAGCGGGACTCCCCGTTGGACCAAGAGCGCGGCCAGCACACCCGTGCCCGTACCAATATCGAAGGCAGTTTTTACTGCGCTATCCAGACTGGCGCGTAGGATCAGGTCAATGTATTCAGCACGGACAGGGGCGAAGACGCCATAATGCGGATGAATATGTGCCTGCAGAGCGGGGATTTCGACGCCTTTTTTGCGCCACTCGTAGGCACTAATCACGCCCAGCAGCTCGGTCATGGGCACGATGTAGCCTGAGTTATCGTCACCATAGGCTGCCATGCAGGCCGCAGCGACATCTGGCGCACGGCGCTGTTTGAGCACATGATGTGGTTCGACTTGCAAGAGCAGCATACCCAGCGTCCTGGCACGCTGGGCACGCGCCAGTCTGACCTGGTGAAAGCGCTCGGGGTAGGGCATGTCAGCATACTTGACCCGGCGCTTGGCTGTGCGTCGGCCCATTGCCTGGAGCAATTGGCGGGCATTCTGAAAATCACCCTTCCAGATCAAGCCTACGCCTTCGCTGGCAAAGCGGTAGGCCATGTCGGCGGTCAGGGTGTCATCCGCGACCATGGTGCGTTTTGGGGCCGCCCAGTTGTTTTCTGAGCGCCAGTTGGCCTGGTGCGTCTGATCCTGTTCAACCCAGGTAATGTGAACGGGAGTGTCTGGCTGCGCAGCGGACGTGGCTGTTTTGGACGTGGCTGTTTTAAGAGGCGTGACGGGAGCGGCGGCGGGCGTGTGATCGGTCATCTGTGGCTCGTGTGAATCAAAATCTAGGGGCCAAAAGCGACTTTTCGGCCGAGTTGGGGCAAATACTGCGGTGCTGCCGTAAAATAACAGGTTAATTCACAATCAACCCCGACATTTTGCTCTAAAAAGGATTATTTATGGCCCTCGTCTCAATGCGTCAGCTCTTAGATCATGCCGCCGAGCATGGTTACGGCATTCCCGCTTTCAACGTGAACAACCTCGAACAGGTTCAGGCCATCATGGAAGCGGCCGCCCAGACTGACAGTCCGGTCATCATGCAGGCTTCTGCCGGTGCACGTAAATACGCAGGCGAGGGTTTCCTGAAATATCTGATTCAGGCTGCTGTCGAGTCCTATCCTCATATTCCTGTCGTAATGCACCAGGATCATGGCCAATCCCCCAAAGTCTGTCAAGGCGCGATTGATCTTGGATTCTCGAGCGTCATGATGGACGGTTCACTCAAAGAAGACGGCAAAACGATCGCAGACTACGACTACAACGTTGCTGTGACCAAGCAGGTGGTCGAGATGGCTCACAAGCTGGGCGTGACCGTTGAAGGCGAACTGGGCTGTCTCGGTTCGCTCGAAACCATGGAAGGCGATAAGGAAGACGGTCACGGTGCCGATGGTAAATTGACCATGGACCAGTTGCTGACCGACCCTGAGCAGGCTGCTGACTTTGTGCGTCGTACCCAGCTCGATGCGCTGGCAATTGCGATTGGTACCAGTCATGGTGCTTATAAATTTACCCGCAAGCCCACGGGCGATATTTTGTCGATTTCACGCATTAAAGAAATCAACAAGCGTCTGCCCAATACACACCTGGTGATGCATGGCAGCTCAAGCGTGCCACAGGAATTGCTGGCTGAGATTCGTCAGTTTGGCGGCGACATGAAAGAAACCTACGGCGTACCTGTCGAAGAAATCCAGGAAGCCATCAAGTTTGGCGTGCGCAAGATCAATATCGATACCGATATTCGTCTGGCCATGACGGGCGCGATTCGCCGTTTCTTTGCCGAAAATCCAGGCAAGTTCGATCCACGTGAATACCTCAAGCCTGCTCGCGAAGCCGCAAAAGCAATCTGTGTCGCACGCTACCAGGAATTTGGTACGGCCGGTAACGCAAGCAAAATCAAGCCACTGCCACTGACCATCATTGCTGCAGAATACGCATCAGGCAAACTGTCACAGGTTGTGCAATAAGGAATTCTGTCATCAGAGAGGTCCTCAGCACAAACCCTCTCTGATGGTTAAAATCCATAGATCTGCCAGATTTAAGCGGACCCGGGGTCCGCTTTCACTTTTATAGGTTTTGCTGTGATCCCAACCATCCTTCAGTCTTCTATCCAGTCCCTGCCTTTGCTCGCACGCGGCAAGGTCCGTGACATGTACGCCGTTGGCGACGACAAATTGCTGATCGTGGCGACGGATCGTATCTCGGCCTTTGATGTCATTCTGGATGATCCGATCCCTGGTAAAGGGCAAGTACTTAAAGAGCTGACAGACTTCTGGCTGACCAAGCTGGCGCATGTGTTACCGAATCATTCCACTGGCGTCAATCCCGAAGACGTCGTCACACCTGCCGAGCGTGATCAGGTGATCGGTCGTGCGGTGGTGGTCAAGCGCCTTAAGCCGATTCTGGTCGAGGCTGTGGCGCGCGGTTACCTCATCGGCTCAGGCTGGAAAGATTATCAGGCCACAGGATCTGTATGCGGAATTGCCCTGCCAGCAGGCCTGAAGCAGGCAGGCAAATTACCTGCACCTATTTTCACGCCAGCTGCCAAGGCTGAGTTCGGACTACATGACGAAAACGTTGA
>CANBUF010000201.1 GCA_947372575.1 Alcaligenaceae bacterium
TGCACTCCCGGGCCACCCGCGCCATCTCCCGCAGGATATGTTCAGTCTTGTGCATCGACTGCAGAGTCTGGGAGAGTACGACTGTGTCGAACTGCTGGTCATCGAACATCGCAAGCCCGTCTTCCAGGTTTTGCTGGATGACATGCACACCTTTCTGTACACAGGTCAGTACGTGCGCATCACTGATCTCGACACCAATCCCCTGCACACGCTTACTTTGCTTCAGGTGGGCCAGCAAGGTCCCGTCTCCACAACCAAGATCCAGCACACGAGTCTTGGGCTGCACCCATCCGGCAATCCGGGCAAGATCGCCGCGCAGATTTTTTTGGCCCTGAAAAACGCTCATACCTTTTCCTCCCCATCGACCGTATCAACATCCAAGGTAGCTGCGATCCGCAAAAAGTAGGCACGCATCACCCCGTGGTACCGGGAGTCTTCGAGCAGGAAGGCATCGTGACCGTGGGGGGCATCGATTTCTGCATAGGTTGCAGGCTGCCCATTCTTGAGCAAAGCCTGAACGATTTCACGCGAGCGCGCAGGCGGGAATCGCCAGTCGGTTGTAAAGGAAATCAGTAAAAAATCTGCTTGGGCAGGCGCCAGTGCGCGTGCCAAATTGCCGTCGGTTGCGCGGGCCGGATCAAAATAATCCAGCGCGCGCGTAATCAGTAAATATGTATTGGCATCAAAATAACGGGAGAACTTTTCACCTTGATACCGCAGATACGATTCAACTTCGAACTCAACGCCGTAGCCATAGTGAAACGCACCACCTGCTGCCGGTTCACGCTGGGTCCGGCCAAATTTTTCAGCCATATCGTCGTCGGAGAGATAGGTGATATGACCCACCATCCTTGCAACCGACAAGCCATTGCGCGGCACGGCGTTGTAGGCGTAGTAATTCCCACCATGAAACTCAGGATCGGTAATGATGGCGCGACGCGCGACCTCATTAAAGCCAATGTTCTGCGCAGATAGTCTTGGCGTGCTGGCAATCACAACACAGTGCGACACGCGCTCGGGCAAGGTGATCGCCCAGCTCAAGGCCTGCATGCCGCCCAGCGACCCGCCCATGACCGCTGCCAGGCGCTCAATCCCGAGTCGATCTGCAACCCGGGCCTGCGCCTGCACCCAGTCCTCAACGGTTAACACTGGAAACGCCGCCCCCCAGGGCTGGCCTGTTTCGGGACACAGGGAGGCCGGTCCGGTCGAACCAAAACACGAACCCAGATTATTAATACCGATGACAAAGAACACATTGGTATCGACGGGCTTGCCCGGTCCGACCATGTTGTCCCACCAGCCAATGTCTTCTGGATTATCTTGCGCAATGCCAGCAACATGATGCGAGGCATTTAAGGCATGACAGATCAGCACTGCGTTGTTTGCCTGCGCATTCAAGGTGCCGTATGTTTCGATTGCGAGCGTATATGCATTCAGACATTGACCGCTGGATAGTGCCAGAGGCTCGTTGAATTGCATGAACTGGGTGTGCACGACACCAACCGAACCATTTGTAATGGTTGGCGAATGCTGGGGATGGGGTGCGCCCAGGGGTTCAGACGTAGTTGTCATTCGGACCTTCTTTAGCGGAATTTATGAGGCGCCCGCAAGCGGATCAGGCAAATCGGCGCCAAGTCGGACTAAATTCTAACATCGGCAAGCAGACTTAGCAGAACTTGCCTGGAGCATGAATCTGTTGCACAAATTTTACAAAAACACAGGGATTCTGCGAATTTTCAAACGCGGCAGAAACCAGCACACTAGACGGGTTTCAATCAGTATGCATACAGGAAGCTCCTTTTATGATCAAAACACCACTTTCCGGTCGAGAACAACAATGCCTGGAGTGGGTGTCACACGGCAAGACAAGCTGGGAAACCGCAGTCATACTCGGCTTGAGCGAACGAACCGTTAATTTTCACCTGCGCAACGCCTGCTGCAAACTCAATGTATATGGGCGTCAGGCCGGCGTGGCAAAAGCCATGCGTGCTGGCTGGCTGACACCTGCCACGCCCACCTCGCCCGCAGCCATCGCTGCGCCAGCAGTCACCATACGGAAAAACAACAGCCCGGATGCCGTGCGCGTTGTCACTTCAGAACCAGTGATCGCATGAATTCAGTCGCTTGCTCTTTAGGCAAGGCGTTTTTTGGACCCGAGGCCACGACCTGAATCAGCATCCCGCGATGCACCACCACGCGCGCCATCATCCACGACGCCTGTCCTGACACCGTCATCTCAAGCTCAAAGGCTTCACCGTTCAAGGCGCTAGGCGTGACGGGCTGCCCGCTGCGCGCAAAAAGAGAGGCAATCACAGCCTCTTTCAACGCACTGACCTTCTCCAGACTCATGCCCCCAGGCAACGCCGTATAGCCAACGGCAAATACAGCAGGCCCTACGCTTGAAGTTGTCAGTGAAAAAGCAAGGTCTAGATCGTCAAACTTGAGTGGCCGCTGCTCGGTCTGGACCCGTGCGGGAAAAGCGATCGTCGCGCGCTCCTCTGCAACGCTCAATTCACGCCAGTTGTAATCAGGCGTGCACCCCTGTAACAACATGCACAGCAATCCAAATATCCAAACCCATTGTTTTTTCTGCACAGTCTTGCGCTCCTCAATCGCTATACGGTCTTTCATCATATTGTCGTTGAATTTAGTTACAACTGCCTGCGCTGGCCGTAAATAACGACACGACACTATTCACTTAAAATTAAACTAGTTGTTCATTTCAAGGATCTTTTGTGACTGATATGCTTTCTACTCGACTCTCCCGCCTGCAGGCCAGACCTGAAATACTCGGCAACTCGCTGCGCGGCATCGAAAAAGAAGGATTGCGTGTCGATATGAACGGCAAGATGTCGATGCGACCACATCCCAAGGTACTTGGAGAGGCACTGACACACCCCCGCATTACGACCGACTATTCGGAGTCCTTACTTGAGCTGATTACAGGCACGCATGATCGGGTCGACACACTGATCGCCGAAATCAACGAGATTCAGCGCGTGGTATCGACCACCCTGACCGACGAGCTGATGTGGAATCACTCCATGCCGGCGATACTGCCTGACGAGGCCGACATCCCGATCGCCTGGTACGGCACATCCAATACGGGCATGATTAAACATGTTTACCGACGAGGCCTGGCGCAGCGTTATGGCAAGACCATGCAATGCATTGCGGGGTTGCACTACAACTTTTCCTTTGACGAAGCCTTCTGGGATATGCTTGATCGTCCCGAAAAAACCGCACAGAACAGACGCTCTGCTGGCTATATCGCCCTGATCAGGAATTTCACTCGCTACAGTTGGTTACTGATGTATCTGTTTGGTGCATCACCTGCGGTGTCGCGTGACTTTCTGCGTGGCAACACAGGCAATCTCCTGACGCTTGACGACCAGACCATGTTCTTACCTTATGCGACCAGTCTACGCATGAGTGACCTTGGCTATCAGAACAAAGCACAATCAGGTCTCAAACCCTGCTACAACGACCTGAATACGTTCCTGCGTCGTATTTATGATGCAGTCACCACGCCCTGGCCTGCCTACGAACAAATTGGCACACACCGGGATGGTCAATGGATCCAGCTCAACACCAATACCCTGCAAATCGAAAACGAGTTTTACTCAAGCATTCGTCCCAAGCGGACAACAGGGCCGTGCGAACGTCCCATTACCGCCCTTGCAGAACGTGGGATTCAGTACATCGAGGTGCGTTGCCTGGATATCGATCCTAATGAACCGACGGGCATTTCTGCTCAGACGGCTCGCTTTGTCGATGCATTCTTAGTCTATTGCGCACTCGCAGAGAGCCCTGATTTTTCAGAAAGCGGATTTTGTCCCGAAAGCGCAGCAAACTTTTCCTTAGTTGTCAAAGAAGGTCGCTCACCTGGCCTGCTGCTCAAACGACAAGGGCAAGACATTAGTTTGTCGGACTGGGCCAATGAGCTCCTCGACAAAATCGAGCAGTGCAGCCGTGTCATGGGTAACAACCTGCAGGATCCCGCCTACACACTGGCATTACAAGCGCAGCGTGAAAAAGTACTGAATCCATCACTTACGCCTTCTGCACAGGTTCTCGACACCCTGCAATCGCAGAACCTTACATTTCAGCAGTATGCGCTGCAAATGAGTGCTGAACATGCAAAAAATCTGCATCGAATCGGATTGAGCGCAACCGAAAGCCAACTCGCCAATACGCAAGTCAAGCAATCCATACTGGATCAACAAATACTTGAGTCAAGCGACACAGAAAGTTTTGATGCGTATGTGGAGAGGTTTCATCATGCCCTTAAGGAACCTGACCTAAGCGACAACTGAAAGATGAAGTTCATCATAGATATCGGGGGGATATGCGCTGGCGATACTTCAAAGCTGGTGCGCCCGACAGGAATCGAACCTGTATCGAAAGCTTCGGAAACTCTTATTCTATCCATTGAACTACGGGCGCCAGGGTAGGAATTATAGCGTCACCGGAAGATCGTTCCCCTTTTGCTTGAAACTCGCCCCACCAACATCGCCTTATCCCGTTATAATCCTTCGGTTTTGTAAGAAAAACCGTCAAACCACATCAATCCCAAAGCAAAGTTACCTTCACTGTTGGCGCAAGCCCTTGAAGACTCTGCAGAGGGGTTCAGACACGCAGGATTTGGTCATGAGCAATACGCAACATCACGAAGAACACGTAGAAGAGCACAGCTCGCCCATTAAAACGCCCAAGCAACTGATCATCACGATCGTGCTTTCGTTTGTGCTGCCGATTCTCATCATTATCATGCTGGTGAATTATGTCACCGCAAACAATCAGGTTGGGGCGGGATCAGACACACTGGGTCCAGAAGCTACAGCAAAACGTATTGCCCCGGTTGCACGCCTTGACCTC
>CANBUF010000202.1:0-4830 GCA_947372575.1 Alcaligenaceae bacterium
TACTCAATCACTGTTGCCCAATCACTGCGCATCAAGTTACCACGCGCATTCCACTCAGGATATATAAAGCGTTCTGGCGCATCATGAAAGCGTGACTGAGTTTGGTCATCCGTGTCTGAATCCAGGGGAGATCCGTTCACATTCATCACCTGGCTTTCAAGTGCGCGGTCTTCAGACGCCGAATGCTCCTTGAAATTCCACAGATAGCTGTTGTCATCTCGGTAAGCATGCGGCACCACAAATTGTTGTGCATTGAACTGCACTCTCATTTGACCCAGATCGTTGGCGAGGATTGAGGCGATCGCCCTGAATCCATCATAATCAGCCAGACCGTTGCGCTGCACATTCATCTGAAACAGACGATGGGCTTTGCTCACCCAGTAATCTTGCTCGATGCAATAATCGTCCAGCAGCGAACGGGATAGTTTTGCAAGCAACAGAGCAAATGTAGATAAGCCCTCAGTGTTTGTTTGCTGAAGTTCCTGAGCAAACCAGCGTTTAACGCCCGGATACTTGAGGATCAGCATGCGCTCGACTCTGGCATCTTCAATCGCCGAGACAACAGCCATACCCATGGGCTTGAGCCCTGTGATGGTTCGCCCAGGTTGACTGAATAAAAGGTGTGCAACTGCATGCGCAATGCTTGCGCAGGTTAAATTGTGCGTCCGAGTGTGATCCATTGCAGGCTGCACGTCTGCTGCCTGACCAGGAAGCAGCAGTACTTCTGGCATCAAAATCGGACGTGTCCCGTCGGGTTGATTGCTTGTATCAGGTGCGTTGGCTGTTTCACATGCGCTGGCCGCGTTGCCTAAGTTACCTGCGAACTGGATAGGCACATGCAAACCTGACAAACCTTCAAGCAGGATCGTCCATGGATCTCCTACCAGATCGGCTTGGGCCTTCATCCAAAATGCGCATCCACGAGCGCACGCAAACTGTGGGTCAGGTCTGCATCGTCTGTGAGTGCACTGACGATTGTCATCTCGCAGCTATCGCGGACATCCATACCTTCTTTGATGAGCAGCCCTGCGTAGATCAGCATGCGTGTCGATGCCCCCTCACCTAACCCCTGGTCCACAATGCGCCGGGTTGCTTGCGCAATCGCCACAAGCTTATTTGCCAGCACAAGTGAAAGCTCGGTTTCGTGGGCAACAATACTGGCCTCGATTGAAGCCTCAGGATAATCAAATTCGATTGCAGCAAAGCGCTGTCTTGTCGAGGTTTTCATATCCTTGGATCGACTCTGATAGCCAGGGTTATAAGAAACCACTAACTGAAAATCAGGATGCGCGTGGACCACCTCGCCCTTCTTGTCCAAAGGCAAGATCCGGCGTGCATCGGTCAGCGGATGAATCACCACTGTGGTGTCCTGTCGGGCTTCGACAACTTCGTCCAGATAGCAAATCCCGCCATGACGTACCGCCTGGGTCAGCGGCCCATCTTGCCAGACCGTCCCGTTCGCATCCAGCAGATAACGTCCGACCAGATCCGAGGCGCTCATGTCCTCGTTGCAGGCGATGGTCACCAGTGGCTTATCAAGCACGTAAGCCATGTGCTCGATAAAGCGCGTCTTGCCACAGCCCGTCGGTCCTTTAAGAATCAAAGGAATCCGGTGGGCATAGGCCTGACGATACTGCTCGATTTCACGACCGCTAGTCTGGTAGTAAGGCTCCTGCCCAATTCGATACCGCTCAAGCATGGTTGGCGATCTTTATTTATGCGTTGCGGGTTCGTGCGGGATCCCCTCAATCGGACATTCTGGTGTACCGACTGTCGAGCGCGTAAAGGACTGCACCATCTTACGCGTGCCTTCGGGATCACTGAGCCATTTGCCGTAAAACTCAAACGGGCAATCTGCGACGCCATTGACATCTTCGCCGGAATTAATCTTACCGGTATAGCCACGGTGCACAAGTTTGAAAAGATGGTTTTGAGACTGGGCATTCTTGCGGAAGTCGCGAATCAAACTCATCGAGAGTTCTGCATAGTTGATGCCCATTTCTTCTTCACCACACTCGCCGAGTGTGCGGCCATCAAAGCCCACAATCGCCGAATGACCAAAGTAGGAATACACCCCGTCAAAGCCAGTCGCGTTGGCAACAGCAACATAGGTATTGTTCATCCAGGCCATGCATTTTGCAACCATAATCTGCTGCTCTTTGGCCGGGTACATATAACCCTGGCAGCGCACAATGAGTTCCGCACCACGCATGGCACAGTCGCGCCAGATTTCGGGGTAGTTACCATCATCACAGATAATCAGGCTGATCTTCATGCCTTTCGGACCATCCGAGACGTACGTGCAGTCACCTGGATACCAGCCTTCAATTGGCGTCCAAGGCATAATTTTGCGGTATTTCTGTACGATCTCACCTTGATTATTCATAAGAATCAAGGTGTTGTAAGGCGCTTTATTCGGATGCTCTTCATGGCGCTCGCCAGTCAGGGAAAACACACCCCAGACATTGGCTTTGCGACACGCCGCCGCAAATATTTCAGTTTCTTCGCCTGGAATCGTCGAGGCGGTTTCATACATTTCCTTGGCATCGTACATGATGCCATGGGTGCTGTATTCAGGGAAAATCACCAGATCCATGCCTGGGAGACCACGCTTCATCCCAACCAGCATCTCACCGATCTTGCGTGCATTATCAAGCACTTCAGCTTTGGTATGCAAACTCGGCATTTTGTAGTTCACAACTGCGACGCCTACGCAATCATTACTACTGGATATATCTCCGTGTCTCATGTAAATGCTCCTGCCTGAGGATTTAAAAATCAAAAATCATACGAATGACTGACACACAAACGTACGAATGACTGACACACAAACGCACTGATATCTGTTGAGAAAACCAGATTAATGACTGATCATCCAGGGACGCTTGTTAATAAAACTTTTATTACCGTTCGCAAATGTTTGCGTGGTTGCACGTTTACTGGTGTTGCAACATCCGCAACCCGAAGGATGCTTGAGCCTGGAGTAGGAGTTGTAATCACGCGAACTCATCGGCGCATTCGCTGCGCGTTCGTTGCCCTCAATGGCGCGACGTGTGTCACGATCGACACACGACAGCGAAGCACCAAAAGCAAAAACGCGAGCAGAGAGCGCTCCACATTCCGGACATTCAACCGCCTCATCGCGCTTGCTCATCTGCCGCAAGGCATCAAAGGGTCCGCAGGATTTGCAGGCATAGTCATAAGTAGGCATGTGAAGGCTCCCAATACTAGTTAGTGTGAACTCAAAGATCCAGTGACAGCGGCATGTCGATGCCCGGTGTCACAAGCTTTTTAGGCCCATTGGCATTTGGACTGATATCAAAATCAAATATCTGCGTTGGCAACCAGAGCGTTGCGCAGGCATTCGGGATATCTACCACGCCACTGATATGACCCTGAACCGGAGCGGTACCCAGGATCGAATACGCTTGAGCACGCGAGTAACCAAACTTGGTCATGTATTCGATCGCGTTCAGGCACGCCTGACGATAGGCAACGTTGACGTCCAGATAATGCTGCTTACCTTGCTCGTCGACGGAGATGCCTTCGAAAATCAGGTAATCGTTGTAGTGTGGCGTGATTGGACTTGGCTTGAACACTGGGTTCTTGATGCCATATTTTTCCATTCCGCCTTTGATCAGCTCGACCTTCATGTGGACCCAGCCGGCCATTTCGATCGCACCACAGAAAGTAATTTCGCCATCGCCCTGACTGAAGTGCAAATCACCAACAGATAATCCAGCACCGTCGACATACACGGGGAAGTAAATCTTTGATCCACGCGACAAGTCTTTGATATCGCAATTGCCGCCATGCTCGCGAGGAGGTACCGTACGTGCCCCTTCGGCTGCAATCTTGTCTTTTACTGCGCCAGTTGCCTGACCTGCATGCGCAGTTTTGGCAAAAGGAGGATTGGCTAATGGAGGGACACGATCAGGTTCAGTCGCGATGAAGTCAATCTCGCGCTTGTTCCACATATCGAGCATTTTCTGGTCTGGCAAACAACCAATCAGTCCGGGGTGGATCAGACCTGCAAACTTCACATTAGGAATGTGACGGCTGGTCGTGAACATGCCATGAAAATCCCAGATCGACTTTTGTGCGCTTGGAAAATGATCCGTCAAAAAGCCGCCGCCGTTCTGTTTACTGAAAAAACCGTTAAAGCCCCAAAGACTGTCGTCTTTGGCACCGATATCGAGCAAGTCAACAACCAGCAGATCGCCAGGCTCAGCGCCTTTCACACCGACAGGGCCAGACAGGAAGTGGACGGTCGACAGGTCAATGTCACGCACATCATCGGCGCTGTCATTGTTCTTGATGTAGCCACCGGTCCAGTCAAAAGTCTCGAGAATGAATTCTTCGCCTGGTTTGACCCAGCAAGCCATCGGGATGTCTGGGTGCCAGCGGTTATGTACCTTTGGATTGTCGTAGGGTGACGCTTTCAGGTCAACGGTGATGAGTGTTTCGGGCATGGTGCACCTCTTTAAATATAAGAACAGGGTTTAGATTGGTCACTACGAATAACAATGCAAAATGACTTACACCGACAGATAGTGCTTGATGCGATCGATATCAGTGTCAGAACGAGCCGTCTCATAGACAAGTCGGCCACCCTCAATGACGAACAAGCGATCAGCCACATCCAGCGCAAAACTCAACACCTGTTCGGATACGATGATGGTGATGCCGCGCATGCGACGAATCTCATTGAGTGCGCGTGCGATATCTTTGATGATGGAGGGTTGAATACCTTCCGTCGGTTCATCAAGAAGCAGCACTTTCGGATTGGTGACTAAGGCGCGTGATATCGCCAATTGCTGTTGCTGACCG